>JAHBXQ010000010.1 GCA_019636345.1 Pirellulales bacterium
TTGGCCCCGCGATAGAGTCCTCCTAGGATGCGAACGTTCGTACAGTCGTTCGTGCCGGCGATCGTCAGGCAATTGATACTCGTTAGGCGCGGATTGAGGATGGAGCAATCACGCAGCTCGATGTCGTTTGAGTCGTTGATCTGAGAATCGCGTGCCGGCTGGAGAATCCGCACCCCCGTCAGCTGCAGGCGATCGACGCGCGTCACGATGAGCGGATAGCCGGCGCCGGCAATAGTGGAATTCTGACCGCAATCGAGCGTCACCCCGTCGAGCGCGACATCGGTGAGCAGGCGAGCGCCAGTCGTCTTATCTTGGATGACAATCCCGTTGCTCGACGAGTCGCCGCTTAGCGCGAGGCCGCACTTGCCGACGACGTTGCTGATTCGCACCCGGCTGATTCCGTAGCTCGTCGTTCCCTGTGATTCGACGTGAATTTTGATGATGTTCGCCCGGGCGCTGGTCAGCGCGCAGTTCGAAAGGGCGAAGTCGACGAGCGGCATCGAAGGCTTGGAATCGGACTGGTTCTCGTGAGCCAGCGACACGCAGTCGTCGCCGCTGCGGATCGTGCAGTTCGTGACGACGATTCGTTCGCCTCCCGAGAAGTGAATACCATCCTCGGTCAACAGATCCTCGGTATCGAGGTCGTCGCCGCAGACGAGGTTGGCGATCCGTACGTCCTGGCAGTCGCGGCAAAAGAGCCGCCAGCCGGTTTGCGTTTTGTCGAGGTGGACCCCGTCGATCTCCAGAAACTTGACCTTGTCGAACCCGATGTGCTTGCCGGTGTAAGTTCCCCCCGTGGCGGCGAGGATCCGGCCGCCGCTGACGCGGATATTCGTGTTGCCGGAGGTTCCCCCCTTGTTGACGATCGTCGCGCCGTTGAGGGCGCCGTTGCTGAATTTGCGGACCAGCACGACGTCCTGGTCCATGAGCAGATGCGTGTTGTCGCCGATCTTCAGCGACTGACCGATGTAGTAGGTTCCGCTGGTGAGCCTAACCACGCCCCCCCCCCCGAGTTGCGATGCCGTCGAGGGCGGCCTGGATCGTCGCGTCGTCGGTGAGGGCGGCGTCGTTCTTGTTGACGAGGATCGTTTCGGGCATGGGGGCGCTAAGTCGGGGGGAGTGCGGGCCGCCATCTCTCACCCCACCCTACCCGTAAGTCGCCAAGCGGGTCGAGCATTTTGCCGGAAATGAACCCGATCGCCCCGAATTTCTCCGTCACGAGGATCAAATGCGGGAGGATTTCCCCTCCCGTGCGGGGTTGGCTGACCGACGAGGGTTTGGTCTGCCGCGTTTGGAACGCCGCAGCGAGCGTTCTCTCAAGGCAGAGTTCGCTGGCAACGCTGGCGCCGGGTTGAATTAAGATGCGTCGAGTTTGCCGATTTTGCCGAGAATTCTCTCGACGCAAACTCTCCCGTCGACCGATAGAGCTAGCGAGGATGCCGCGCCGTGGACGGTCGCGGCGCATTGTGTGGGCTAATTGCTGCTCTTGTCGCGGATTGGGATCACATGGACGTGAAGAACTGGCGGCGCGCAGGACGGGTCTCGGCTGTCGGCGTGACGATGACGCTGGCCGCGCTCGCGGCGCGGGCCGACGAGACGGCGTACGTCGCCGACCATCAGGGGGCCGCAACCTCGACGCTGGTGATCGCCGACGACGGCGACCGCGACGCATCCTGCCAATCCGATCCGTTCGTCGTCGTGGGGGACGTCGTGTTCGTCGAGCCGTCGAGCCCGACGCCGCGGAGCGCACCGCCGTTTCCTGCGAGCCGACCGCTTCAATCCGTCACGCGCCAGCCGGCGTCGCAGATCGCGATCGTCGGATCGTCGGCGCCGGCCGAGCCGCTGCGGGCCGAGCGACCCACGTTCGTCAGCGACGGCGCGGTCACGCCCGCGGGCGCCTTCGGCTCGCTCGGCGCGTTCAGCGGCGAGCAACAGCCGCTTCGCCGCTCGACCACGCTGCAGGTTCGCAGCCAATCCGGCGGTCGCACGCTGGCCGAGCGATTGGGCTCGCGGGGCGACAACGATCATGCGCCGGCTCCGGCCGAGCGGCGCGTCGCTCTCACGGCCGCTCCGACCGGCGCCCCTCGCCCCGCGTCGCAGCGCCCGACGGCCCGGGCGCCGCGCGAACGTCCCGGCGACGTGCAGTCGGCGATTCACGAAGAGTCCGCCGTCGCGACGGGCGCCCCAAGATCTGGTGCGGTTTCGCAACCGGCTCATGCGGCGCTCGACCCCACGGCCGCCCGGCTGGTCGAAGCGCATCAGCTCTCGCTTCACGCCGACCAGGAGACCGAATACTCGCAGATCATCCAGCTCTGCAGCGGCCCCGCCGCCAGCGCCGCGGATCCTGAGCAACGCAAGTTCGCTGCGAAGCTGGCCGCTTGGGCGCTCAACCGCCGCGGCGAGGTCCGCAGCGACGAAGGGCAAATCGACTTGGCGATGGCCGACTTCCGGGCGTCGCTCGAATTCGATCCCGAGCACTGGCGTACGCTCCACAATCGGGGCGTCACTCATGCCCAGAACGGACAATTCGCCGAGGCGTTCGACGACGTCTCGCAGGTGATCGAGCTCAACCCCGAGTTTTCCAAGGCCTACGCCAATCGCGCCACGCTGTACGTGCAAGCCGGGGACCTGAACGCCGCCTGGGACGACTACTCGGCCGCAATCGAGCGCGACGGCGGACTGGTCGCCGCCTTGGTCGGCCGCGGGCGGATCGGACACTTGCTCGGCGAGCTGGAGCACGCCGAGCAGGACTTCACGGCTGCAATCGCCGCCGGGGCGTGCGATGCGTCGATCTTCTGCAGTCGGGGCGACTTGTTGGCCGACCTCGGCCGGTACGACGAAGCGATGGCGGACTACGCCCGGGCGATCGAGCAAGACGACGCCTGCGCTCACGCCTATCGCAACGGGGCATGGCTGCTGGCGACGTGCCCCGATCCGCGTTTCCGCGATGCCGAGAACGCCCTGTTCGGAGCCCGCCAAGCCTTGGAATGCGGCTACGGCCAGCGGCATGCGGCGCTCGACGCCTTGGCCGCCGCGCTGGCCAATGCGGGGCAGTTCGAGGAGGCGCTCGTCGCCGAACAGCAGGCGATCGACGTCGCTCCTGCGGAACTCAAAGAAGCGTACGAAGCCCGGTTGCAGATGTATGAAGCACGGGAGCCGTATCGCACGTCGCCGGTACGGTGATTGGGCATGCGCCGGGGGCGGAACGGCGTGTTGCCGGGGGCGGGGACGCCCCGGCTCGAGAGGAATCCTTTCGCCTTCGTCCGTCCGCCTTCTACATCAATTCCCACGAGCCGGTCGCGACGACGTACGCCCCCAACAAGGCGTTGGTGACGGCGTGCGCCGTGACGCAGTCCCAAATGTTCTTCGTGCGGACCATCAGCCAACTCACCAGGCTGAACCACACCAGGGCCGCGACTTTCTCGGGATGGTAGAGCACGGGAAACGCCGTGCCGACGATCAGGGCCAGCCGGTTCGCCTCGCCGAAGGGGACCTGCCACCACTTCTCGTGCATCACAAACCGCATCAGAAACCCGCGGAGGAAGAACTCTTCGATCACGGGGACCACCAGCGCCAGCCCCATGAAGCGGATCGCAAGAAACCCGTACGCCCAAGCCGGGTCGTCCTTCAGCTCCTCGAGCGGGTTGTACGCACTGCGCGGACCGAGGCCCAACAGGCTCGTCACCGTGTCGGGCAGCGCGCTCAGGTGCTGCTCCAGGTGGAGCTTCGAAAGGGCGATCCACAACACGGCCCCGACCGCGCCGACGAGGAACGCGAGCCCGCTGACCCGGCCGCGGAACGCACGATACCCGGGCGCCACGGCGATCATTGCTAGCACGATCAAGGCAATCTTGGCCGTGTAGACCAGCGGGTAGCGGCGATACGCCAGATTGAGCCAGCCGCCGTCCGTGTCGAAGGTCGCGTCTGCACCAGCGTCGGCGTCGGCCGCTTGCGCCGTGCCGGCCGGGTCCGGCGCGGGGGGAGTCGGCTCGAGCGACCCTGCGAGCATGAACAACGCCAACGGCAGCACGAACGTGACCCAGGGCCAGCGGCTGAGCCAGCCGGCCGGCAGCGGGGGGCGGCCGTGGGTCGAGGGATCGGAGGGATCGGAGGGTTCGGCCGGCAGAGCGGGTTCGGCAGTCATGCGTGGCGGCGGGGGCTGGAGACGAGGGGCGAGCGGTGAGCCCGCTTCGCCCGGGTTTTCCCCGAGTCTAATCAAAATCGCTCTAGGACGAATCGCGACTGACGGCCTATTCTGTCCGCCACGAGGGGAGGGCCGCCGCAGGGCCCCCGCCCGATCGCCGCAATCGGCAAAAACCGTCCCCTGGGGGTAGCTTCCCCCGCTGCAAAAGATAAGAATGTAGGATCGTCCCGCCCTCGAGGGAGCCAGCCCCCCTGGCGTCCTTCGCCCGAACGACGGTCGTCCCGCACGCATCCGCGTCGCCTGCTGAGCCGCGATTCAGCCTGACGAGCCGGTGCGCGGGAGGACGGCGTCGCCGCCGTCGCGATTCGCGCGTCCGCCTCGTTCGCGGCGGACGCCGCCCGTCGTTCGTCGAGAGTCCCCCGTTCCCGTCGTTCCCCTTTCGCCCTACCGCTTCCCTCGCTTTCTGGCTTGAGGCCCCTCATGGACCTGCAAAAAGTTCGCAACATCGGCATCTCGGCCCACATCGACTCGGGCAAGACGACCCTCAGCGAGCGGATCCTGTACTACTCGGGCCGCATTCACAAGATCGAGGACGTCCGCGGCGGCGGCGACGGCGCCACCATGGACCACATGGAGCTCGAAAAAGAGCGCGGCATCACGATCACCAGCGCCGCCACGAGCCTGGAGTGGCAGGGGTACAAGGTCAACTTGATCGACACCCCGGGCCACGTCGACTTCACCGTCGAGGTCGAGCGCAGTTTGCGCGTGCTCGACGGGGCGATCCTCGTGTTGTGCGCCGTCGGCGGCGTGCAGTCGCAGTCGATGACCGTCGACCGGCAGATGAAGCGCTACCATGTCCCCCGCTTGGCGTTCATCAACAAGATGGACCGCACCGGCGCCAATCCCCGCAACGTCGTCAAGCAGATCAAAGAGAAGCTCGGCGCCGACTGCGTCCTGATGCAGATTCCCATCGGCAAGGAAGACAATTTCAAGGGGGTCGTCGACCTGGTGACGATGAAGGCCGTCTACAACGACGGCGAAAAGGGCGAGACGATCCGCCTGGACGACATCCCCGCCGACCTGCAGGCCGAGGCCGCCAAGGCCCGCACCGAAATGCTTGAAGCGCTGTCGATGTACAGCGACGAGCTGATGGAAAAGCTGCTCGGCGAAGAAGAGATCAGCGAGAAACTGATTCACGAAATCTGCCGGCACGCGGTCATCGAACAGGAGTTCACTCCGGTGTTCCTGGGCTCGGCGTTCAAGAACAAGTCGGTGCAGCCGCTCTTGGACGCGATCACGCGCTATCTCCCCTCGCCGACCGAGGTGAAGAATTTCGGCAACGACCCGAAGGAAGAGGGGAAGAAGATCGAGCTGAAATCCGACCCCAAGGTCCCGTTCGTCGGCATGGCGTTCAAGATCGTCGACGACGAGTACGGTCAGCTCACTTACACCCGCATCTACCAGGGGACGATCAAGAAGGGCGAAACGTATTTCAACCAGCGGACGGGCAAGAAGGAACGGTTCAGTCGGATCGTGCGGATGCATGCCGACAAGCGCGAGGAAATCGACTCGGCCTCGGCGGGCGACATCGTGGCGATCATGGGCATCGACTGCGCGAGCGGCGACACGTATTGCTCGGAGGCGAACTACGTCTCGCTCGAGAACATCTACGTCGCCGATCCGGTCATCAAGATGTCGGTGCAGGCCCTGTCGCGCGACAACGCCGACAAGCTCAGCAAGGCCCTCCAGCGGTTCCGCAAGGAGGACCCGACCTTCCACGTCATGACCGACGAAGAGACCAACGAAACGATCATCGCCGGCATGGGCGAGCTGCATCTGGAAATCTACGTCGAACGGATCCGTCGCGAGTACGGCGTCGAGGTCGAAGTGGGCGCCCCCAAGGTCAGCTACCGCGAAAGCGGCACCATGCCGTTCGACTTTGACCACAAACGCAAGAAGCAAACCGGCGGCTCCGGTCAGTATGGTCACATCAAGGGGACTATGGCCCCGATGACCGACGAGGATCGCGAGGAGGCCGCCGGCGACGAGTTCCTGTTCGTCGACAAGATCGTCCAGGGGAGGATTCCCAAGAACTTCATCCCCGCGATCGAAAAGGGTTTTCGCAACATGATGGGCAAGGGGCCGGTCGCCGGATACCCGGTCGTGGGACTCAAGGTCGAGGTGAACGACGGCTCGTACCACGACGTCGACTCGAGCGACATGGCGTTCATGCTGACCGCCCAGGAGTGCTTCCGCGAGCACTTCAACCGGATGAAGCCGGTGCTGCTTGAGCCGATCATGCTCATGGAAATCGAGTGCCCCGAGAACTTCCAGGGCCCGGTCGTGGGGCAGATCAGCGCGAAGCGCGGCATGGTCGTCAGCACCGAGACCGAAAACAAGTCGTGCAAGATCATCGCCGAGGTGCCCCTGGCCGAAACGTTCGGCTACTCGACCGATCTCCGCAGCCAGACGCAGGGTCAAGGCACGTTCACGATGGAACTGTGCAAATACGCCCCCGTGCCGGGCAACATCCAAGCCGAGATCGTCGAGGAGCGCAAACGCGAACTGCAGCCGGCGTAGTGCAGGCCATTCGCCGGAACGGGCGACGGAATAAACCGTCGCAATTCGTCTCCACGCCGTTCGGCGGAATTTGCATTGAGCCCCCGGTCAATAGCCGGGGGCTCAATCACGTCGCGTACTCCAGAATCGGCTGGTCGACCGCCAGCGTGTCGCCGACTTCGGCCAGCAGCTTGGCCACGACGCCGCGGCGCGTCGCGTGGACCACGTTCTGCATCTTCATCGCCTCGATTACCGCCAAGTCGCTGCCGACGGCGACCTCGTCTCCCAGTTTCACGCGGTACTCGATCAGCAGCCCCGGCATGGGGGCGAGAACCTGCTGCGAGGTGTCGGCCGCTTCCTTTTGCGGCATCGTGGCGAGCATTTCAGCGGCCCGTTTCGACAGCACCCGCACGTCGACCACGGCCCCCCAGTGCTGCAGGCGGTAGATCATGTTGCGACGTTCGATCTGGACGCACGTCTCGCGGCTGTTGATCGTACCGCGGAACAACGGCTGGCCGAACTGCCACAAACTTTGCACGTCGTACGAGACTTGCCCTTGACCGGAGTCGACGGTCACTTCGCACACTCCCTGCGAGGCGCCCGAGCGAGCCGTCGCTGAATAGTGTTTGCCGCCCATGACGACAACCCACTCGTCGCTCACCCGGCGTTCGTACCCGGGGATCTGATCAGTGATCCGCGCCGACCGGTCCATGTATCGCCGATGGATCGTCGCCGCGACCGCCGCCAGCAGGGCGGGATCGTCGTGCACCACGTCCTCGGCGCGGAAGCCCTCGGGGTACAACTCGCCGATAAAGTCGGTCGACAGGTCGCCCGCCTCGAAGCGGGGCTGATCGACCAGCGCCGAGAGGAAGCTCAGGTTGTTGGCCACCCCGCGGATGTAGAACTCGTTGAGCGCCCGGCGGAGGTGAGCCGTCGCTTCGATCCGCGTCCCGCCGCTGGCGATCACCTTGGCGATCATGGGGTCGTAGTGCATCGACACGTCGCCCCCCTCGTACGCGCCCGAGTCGACCCGCACATGGGGGCCTTCGGCCGGGGGCAGGTAGCGCACCAGCCGGCCAATCGAGGGAAGGAACCCTCGCAGCGGATCCTCGGCGTAGACGCGGGCCTCGATCGCCCAGCCGCGCGGCTTGACCTCGTCCTGCGACAGCGGCAACGGCTCGCCGGCGGCGATGCGAATCATCAGTTCCACCAGATCGAGCCCCGTCACGAGTTCGGTGACCGGATGCTCGACCTGCAAGCGGGTGTTCATCTCCAGGAAGTAAAAGTTCCGCTTCTGGTCGACGATGAACTCGACCGTGCCGGCCGACTGGTACCCGACGGCGCGAGCCAGCGCGACCGCCTGCTCGCCCATGGCGCGGCGGGTCGCCTCGTCCAAAAACGGCGAAGGCGCCTCCTCGATCACCTTCTGGTGCCGTCGTTGCAGCGAGCACTCGCGCTCGCCGAGCCACAGGGCGTTGCCATGGGCGTCGGCGATGACCTGGATCTCGATGTGCCGGGGACGCTCGATGAACTTCTCAATGAAGATCCGCTCGTCGCCGAAGCTGTTTCTGGCCTCGCTGGCGGCGCGGACGAACCCTTCGCGACACTCGACGTCGTCGCGAGCGATCCGCATTCCTTTGCCGCCGCCGCCGGCGGTCGCTTTGAGCATGACCGGGTAGCCGATCTTGCGGGCGATTTCGACCGCATGGTCGGCGTGCTCGACGACCCCGTCGAACCCGGGAACCGTGTTCACCCCCGCTTTGGCCGCAAGTCGCTTCGAGGCGATCTTGTCCCCCATCTGCGTGATCGCCTCGGGCGGGGGGCCGATGAACGTCAGCCCCGCGTCGCGCACCCGCTGGGCGAACGTCGCGTTCTCGGACAGAAATCCGTATCCGGGGTGAATCGCCTCGGCGCCTGCGTCGTGACATGCCTGCAGAATGCGTTCGGCGGCTAGGTAGCTTTCGCCGGCCGGGGCCGGTCCGATCCGCACCGCCCGGCCGGCCTGCTGCACGTGCAGGGCGTCGGCGTCGGCGTCCGAGTAGACCGCCACCGTTTCAATCCCCATCTGCTGCGCCGTGCGGATCACCCGGCACGCAATCTCGCCGCGATTGGCTATGAGGATGCGGGAGAACATTGGGGAGGAGTCGGTCGGGGGTTGGAGGCTGCGGGTCGTCAGGATGAGTAGGCTGCTGAGTCGGTTCTAGTTCCTTGGCGACAAGGGGGGGCGGAGAGGTCGCTGGCTCCAGGCGCTGCTGACTTGTCCTCGACCGACCGCCGACTCACAACGGAATGTTACCATGCTTGCGCCACGGATTCTCCAGTCGTTTATTGCGCAGCATCGCCAGCGAGCGACAAATCCGCTTGCGAGTTTCCCGGGGCATGATCACGTCGTCGATGTATCCGCGGTGACCCGCAATGAACGGGTTGGCGAACTTCGTGCGGTACTCTTCCGTCAATTCGGCCAGCCGCGCCGGGTCGTCGCGGTCTTTGCGGAAGATGATCTCGACGGCCCCCTTGGGCCCCATCACCGCGATCTCGGCCGTCGGCCACGCCAAATTCACGTCCCCCCGCAGGTGCTTCGACGACATGACGTCGTACGCCCCGCCGTAGGCCTTGCGCGTGATGACGGTGACCTTGGGGACGGTCGCCTCGGCGTAGGCGTACAGCAGCTTGGCCCCGTGTTTGATGATGCCGCCGTACTCCTGGGCCGTGCCCGGCATGAACCCCGGCACGTCGACGAACGTGAGGAGCGGGATGTTGAATGCGTCGCAAAACCGGACGAACCGAGCCGCCTTGGTCGACGACTTGATGTCCAGACACCCCGCGAGCACCAGCGGCTGGTTGGCCACGATTCCCACCGGGTGCCCCGCCATGCGGGCGAAGCCGACCACGATGTTCTTGGCGAACTCGGGCTGGATTTCGAAAAAGTCGGTGTCGTCGACCGTCTTGAGGATCAACTCCTTGATGTCGTACGGCTTGGTCGGCTCGGTCGGCACGAGCGAATCGAGCGACGGCTCGACCCGGTCAGGCCCGTCGGGCGAGGGGCGATAGGGGGGCTGTTGCCGATTGCTCGCCGGCAAATAATTCATCAACCGCCGCACCATCCCCAACGCTTCGACGTCGTCCTCAAACGCCCGATCGGCGACCCCCGAGCGAATGCTGTGAGTCAGCGCCCCGCCCAACTGCTCGTGGGTCACCTCCTCGTGCGTCACCGTTTTGACCACCTCGGGGCCCGTGACGTACATGTAGGAGCTGTCCTTCACCATGAAGATGAAGTCCGTGATGGCCGGCGAATAGACGGCCCCGCCGGCGCACGGGCCCATCACCAGCGAAATCTGCGGCACGACTCCCGAGGCGAGGACGTTTCGCTGGAAGACCTCGGCGTAGCCTCCCAGCGAGGCGACCCCCTCCTGAATCCGCGCCCCCCCGGAGTCGTTGATCCCGATGACCGGCGCCCCCACGCGCAGGGCGTGGTCCATGACCTTGCAGATCTTCTCGGCGTGAGCCTCGGAGAGCGAGCCGCCGAAGACCGTAAAGTCCTGGCTGAAGACGAACATCGCCCGACCGTTGATCGTGCCGTGACCGGTCACGACGCCGTCGCCGGGAATCGTCTGCTCCTTCATGCCGAAGTCGCTGCAGCGATGCTCGACGAACATGTCCCATTCTTCGAACGAACCCGGGTCGAGCAACAGTTCGATCCGCTCGCGCGCGGTGAGCTTTCCCTTGGCGTGCTGAGCGTCGATGCGGGCGCGTCCGCCGCCCAATTCGGCGCGGACCCGCTTCTCGGCGAGTTGGCGTACGATTTCCTGCATCGCGGATGAACTCGGGGGTGACGGAGCGAACCGCCAAGATCGCCAGGGGAGCCGAGGAATCGCGGAACGCAATTCGCAAGGGCGCGCGCTCCCGCCGGTCGGGTCGTGCGCCGCCGCGCCTGCTCCTCATGAGCAATCGGCGGACTTGGCAATTCCCTCGCTTCACGGGATGCCGCCAGCCTAACGGGCGGGCGCCGACCGTGGCAAGGGTCGACGCCCGTGTGCGACTCCCGAAGGGTGCGCCTAGCTGCCGGCCTGGGTCGTCAGCTCGGTGAGCCGAGTCAGCGCGTTCTGGAACTCCTTCACCTGCGCATCGGTCACTTCCTTCACGCAGTCGATCGCCTTGCGGCACAGCTCCTCGGAACGCTTGCGGAACTCGTCGGGGTTCTTCGCCTCGGCGAATTTCAGCGTCTGCTCAAGCGACTCGAGCGCCGCTTGATACTGCCGATCAAGCGTGTCGCGATGCTTGCGAGCCAGATCCGAGACGGCGCTCGTCCAGTTCTTCTGGAAGTCGCGCATCTTGTCCATCCACATCGATTGCGGCGTCGGAATGCCCGGCCACATCGTGGTCCATTGTCGCAACATCTCCTGCGAGAGCTTCAAGTTCGTCTCGGCCGCCTTGCGGACTTCGTCGAACACGCCCTCAAAGATTTGGATCCCTTTTTCTGCAGTCGCGGCCATGAGAATGTCTCCTTTGGCAAGGTTCGGGGGGTGATGATTGATCGATTCGTGTGCGCGATCCGTCGCCGCAGGGTGCGCGGTCCGCTCCGCGGGGAGCGGGGACGCGTCCCCTGCTCTTCAAGCCGGGGGGTGCCATCCCGCGTCGGCCCACAACTCGCCGCTGACCGCCGAGTTGCTGACCATGAAGCAGATCGCGTCGGCGATCTCGCTGGTCGTGATCAGTCGTCGCAACTGGGTGAACGGCAGCACGTTCTTGGCGAGAAACTCCTCGCCCAGAGCCCGCGCCATCGGCGTATCGGTGAAGCCCGGATGAATCAGGCCGCACCGCACCCCGTGGAACATCGCCTCCTTGCTGAGGGTCGCCGCGGCCCCTTCGAGCCCCGCCTTGGCGACCGCGTAGGAGATCTGTCCTTTGTTCCCCTGCGACGACACCGAGCCGATGAAGATGACCGTTCCCTGGATCTCCTCGACCGGCTCCCACCGCTTAAGTCCCTTGGCGGCCCGATCCTCGGCGATCCGGGCTACCATCTCGATCGCCCAGTAGATCGGCGCGAGCAGATTGACCTCGGTCACCAGCCGAAAGTGCTCGATCGGGTAAATCTCGGCCCGACCGGTGTCCTTGTTGAGCTTCACCGCGAGCGAGTCGCGCGTAATGCCGGCCGCGGGGACCAGCACTCGCACCAATCCGTATCGTTCCGCCGCCTCGTCGAACGTGGCGGCGCGAAAGCCGGGATCGGTCGCGTCGCCGACCATGGCGACCGCCGTGTGACGGTTCGCCGCGCGGTTGATCGCCTCGGCGACTTCGTGGACGTGGTCGCTGCGATCGACCAAGATGACGTTGCGAACGCCCCGATTGGCCAGCTCGGCAGCCGCCGCCTCGCCGATGCCGCTCGCTGCGCCGGTCACCACGGCGACTTTTCCGTGTAGGTTCATGGCCTGGGCCTCCTGTGCGTGAACCACGCCCCGGCGCGTGGTCGGAGGTCCGAAGGCTCGGGTCCGGCGACGCGCTAGGTGCACGTGCAGCATCACAGCAGGCAATTCTTGCGCCAGGAACAGAACAGAACATCTAGAAACACAGAATCGCCTCCTAATGCTGCATTCGCAGCATAATGGTCGGCGGCGACCGTCCCCTCTCCCTGGCGAGCCCTGTGCGTCAATGCACACTTTGCCGAGCGGCTCGGCCCCAGATTGCACCCAGGACGCGAACCGAGCCACGCCAGCCGCGGGCGAGACGTCGCGATCGACGGCGACTCAAGAGTCTCGGGCCTTGCCCGCTGGGTTCGTTCGCGCGGTTTGCGGCAATGCCTGGAAGCCTGTTACGGCTCCCGCCCCTCGATCAAGGCGTCCAACCACGCCGCCGCGCGCTCGACGTAGGGCCGTTGCTGCTCGGGGGTCGCCTGATGATTGTGGGCCGCGTCCACCAGCGCGACGACCTCCTTCTCGCCCGGGATCGCGTTGTACGCCGTCCAGATCCCCGTGGGGGGACAAACCGCGTCGACGAACCCCATCCCCACGAGCGCCTTCGCCCGAATCCGCGAGGCAAAGTTCACCGCGTCGAAGTACCGGGCCGTGTTCATCGCCGCCGCCTCGTCGCACGGAAAGAACGGGTACCCGTTCTGCCGGCCGTGGAGACACCCGTTGAGATCGCAGCCGGCCGGGACGTAGGCGATCAGGTGCGTCGCCCGCGGGTGGAGCCCTGCGACGCACAGCGTTTGCTGGCCCCCCATGCTGTTCCCCATGACGACCAGCGTCCGGCCGTCCCACTGCGGGTGACTCGCCACGTACTCGACCGCGCGATAGTCCGCCAGATACATCTTGCGAAAGTAGCACGCCTCGCGACTCTCGCGGCCAATCGCCTCGTACCGTTTCAGGTCCTCAGGCAACGCGGCGTAGTACTCCGCGGGCTGATCGGGCAGCACGTCGTGGGGCTCGATGTTCAGCACCAGCCAACCCTTCGCGGCGTACGGCTCGACCCACGACGGATAGAGCCGATACGGCGGGCCGGCCCACTGAAGAATGACGAGTCCCGGGAACGTCCCCTCGCGGCTCGGTTTGGCCGTCTGGCCGTGAACGCGACCGCCGTCGACGTGATCCATCACCAGCGTCGCGTAGTCGATCCCCGGCACGTCGGTCGGCTTGGGAGTCAGCCGCGGATTGGGCGGCACGCGCGCCAATGTCGCGACTTGATCCTGCCAGAACTCGTCGAAATCCTCCGGCGGCGGCGCGACCGGCTGCAACTTCGTCGGCGCCACGGCCGCCCCCAATGCGAGGACCTGTTCCTCTGCCGCGGCGCTCGTCCCTGCGGCGTCGCCGTTGCCGACAGGGCTTGCGGCCGCCGCGCGAATCTCGACGTAGACCATCGCCGGCTCGTCGAGAGTCGCTTCGATCACGCCCGGTCCCGCGGCCAGATCGAGCTCCCCCGCGGCAATCTCGACGGCGTTGTTCCGCCGCACCGTGTAGGCGAACTTCGCCCGCGAGGGATGAATCCCCGGCGGCGCCGTCACCGTCCACCCGACCGGCTCGCCAACTCCGTACATCCCCGTCGGATCGTACGGCACGGCGACCAACCGCTCGACAAGCCCAGGGGTAGGCTTCCCCGCCGCCGCCGCGGACCAAGCCAGGACGAACCAAGTCCCCAGAAGCCGACCAACCGGCGCAACGGAACGACGCATGCGAAGAACCTTCAAGAACGCGCGATGAGAGCCAGAAGTAGTACGGGGTCCATTTGAATTCCGCACGCCCCTCGGAACAAGGGCGAGAGCCCCGCCGCAAGCTCTCTGCCGATTCTTGCGGCCCTGTGGCGCTTCTGGGATGATACCCGCAGTGCGGCGTCAATTCGCCACGCCCCGGACCGCATCCCCGCGATCCGACCGGCGTTTTTGCTCCCGTAGCTCAGGGGCGTGTCACACGGGTAGCGTATGACGCTGGTTTTCTCAGGTTTTCTCGACTCGAAGCGATCGCCGCGTATCCGTCGTTCACCGTCGTTTCCCGTCGTCATCCAAGTTTTTACTGCCTTACTGCCAAGTTTCAGTGAACGTACAGGCAGTCACTCATATCCTGGATGCTACGAGGGCGTGGTACTGGCCCACAGCTTACTGCCAGGGCGGTCGCGACAATGGGCAAGCACTACGTTCCACAAGCACACTTGAAGCGGTTCCAGATCGCCGAGGAACCCGGCATGATTTGGATGTACGACAAGCAGACGGACAACTTCACGAAGGCAGCAATCTCGAAGGTTGCTCAGCAGGCAGACTTCTACTCGCCCGATGTCGAAGAATCCCTTGCCCAGGTCGTCGAGAAGCCAGGAAACAAGGGGCTTGCGAAACTCCTGAATCGGGAAGAACTCGACAACAAGGAACGAACAGAAGTTTCGTTCTACCTGCTCAACATGGCCTCGCGAGGGCCACGCTATCGGGCAATCATCGAACGAATCGCCCAGGAACAGCTTGATGAGGTGGACAAGGAAACCCGCAAGACGATCGAAGATTGGATCAGCGAGGGCGGACCCGATCTCGAACTAGCGAAAGCTCGCCTCGCGGAACTCGACGCCGTGCGAGAGAAATTCAGCAAGAACCTCCCGCAGCAATTAGTCGATCAGATTCGCACTCCATTCTGGAGTGAACGCACGGTCGAGTGCATTCACAACATGGCGTGGCATATTCTTCCCGCGACACCAGATCAGCACTTCGTCACGTCAGACACGCCCGCCCACTTCTTTGAGGGCCCAGGACTTTGCACGAAGCAATCGGAGTTCACGTTCCCGATCTCGAAGGACTTCGCCCTGGTCGGGGAGCATCAGCGATCTTGGGGAACGACCTTTGAGACGCCGCAGTTGCGACTGGTCAAAGAAGTGAACCGTCGCGTACTTAGCTACGTGCAACGGTTTGCGTTCTCGCCACACCCGCACGACTGGATCAGGACCGTGGTCCAAAAGAAGAAGCCGACGGTCCGTCAGATAGTGTGGATTTCTCGATAGCCTTACCGGGGGTCAGGCTTCCCGCCGGAGTTCGATCGCGCGGCGCTCCTGCGGGGTGTTCGACAACTGCCCCGAGTCAGTCACGATCGCGACAAGCTGGTCCGCGATCTCGTGGTATTGATCCTGCGGCAGACGGTCCGACAGCAGGACGCAAATACGTTGCACAAGGGCCTGCCCGAAACGGAGCATAGCTGCCCGCGACATGAAACGGTCGCGGGTCACGTCTTCGCGGGTGGCCTCACGGCAAGCCCGCACGTGGCTATCGACCAAAGCCTTCACCAAGCCGACGTTACCGCTGGCCTCGGCAGCTTCGATCAGGCGTTCGAGTCGATCAATCTGTGGTTTAATTCTATTGTCGTCGTTCATCTTTAAGAAGGCCGCTGCCGCCGAAGCGGCGAGCGGCGAAAAGGGTTTATCTGAAGTAACTCGCGCTCAGTTTGCATCCGGTGTTGGGCGGCGCGACTACGCGAATCTTGCGGATGTCGTCTAGCGTCAACTCCAAACGATGCGACTCATAGAGCCGCACGCCACGGTCAACGGCAGCGTCCTCGCCGTCCATCGACACCCAAACGGCCGAGCCGAGCGAATCAATGTTCGCCAACAAGACCATGCGAGCGCCAGCAGCGTGCGCATTGTCAACGTCCGGTAGCTGCTGCGAAGTGTCCGTAATCGTTGCCGTCGAATGCCCAAGGCAGACCACGGTCGCGGGTTTCACTTGTTCCACTGTGTCACCTCGCGAGGATATGAAGGTAGTTGGCGGCGTCGTCATCGCTCGCCGTGGCGAACAACGTGACATGCGGCCCGATGCCCTTGGTATCAAGCCGCAACTCGCGGCCGACGGGAAGGCCGGGCGACACTTGATTTGGGGCCACGAAGAACTCGGCTTCAGAATCGGGAGCCGGTCGCAAGACGATTTCGGTGAAGGCAGTCAAGTTAATGACGGCGGGGACCGTGCCGCATAAGACACGATCGGTCACAAAGGGAGCCATCGGAGATACCACGCGCGCTTATTAGGCTGCCGTGGCGAAGGGGTGCAGTGGATCGAAGGCGGGACGAGCGCTGCACCGTCAGCAGCGACGGCACGGCGGGTAACGGGCGGCAGGTCGGGGACGGGATGCAATCCGATACCTGCGGCGAACAGGGCGCGACGGTCCCCAACCTGCCCGCGACAGAGAATGTCTTGCCGCCGACAAAGCTCTGCATAGAGTGGCGAGCTTTCGTTGGGAAACTCGCTGATATGTTGGGTCATTGGTCCCCCCACGCAGGAGCAAGGGCCGCGACTTCTTCGGGAGCTTCATCGGCGGGCCAGGAGTGCATAACGCGGTTGCCCTTGTCACCAGGGCGAAGAACCTCGATCGTCTCGCCGTTGAGTCCACGCGAACGTGAAACTTTGTCGCCGGGCTTGACGAATAGACTGCCCTCGAACGAGGCGTCGGGCTTCAGGACTTGGAGTCGTTGCAAGGCGCGATCGTATTCGGATTGCGCGGCCTTAACGCGCTCGTCTTGCTGCGCGTCGAGCGAGGCAGTCGCGGCCTCGCTCATTTCGCGGAACCTTCCAAGATCGCCTTCTTTGGCTTGCCGCAACATTTGCTCGGCCGCCAGCACGGCACTCTGCGGCTGGCTTGGATCGAACATCACCCGTTCAAGATGGGCCTCGGCCCATTCGATAGCAGCATCGCGCTTGGGATCGGCCGGAGCCGGCTCCCGATCGGCCCAGTCCTTCTTCGCCTGCTTGTAGATGCGCTTCCGAGCGTTCCGCGCCATGTCGAGATCGCGATCGCCGACGCTGGATTCCGGCACGTCGTCGAAGGGGTTGACCTCGCGTTTCGTCTCGACGACGAACGGACGCCAGTTGCTCGCGGCGGCCCGTGCTCGCGCGTCCATATCGTTCGGGTGTTCGACGCCACGGCGCATGGTCAGTTCGTCAAGCTCGCGACCTGCTAACTGCTCCCGCCGTTTGACTGTTGCATCGGCGAACTTAACGGCCTCGTCGCGCGTGCCGAAGCGCCGACCGAAGACACTGAAATAGGTCTTGCCGTTTGTGTGAGCTTGTGTGATTTCAAACTTTCTCATTGATTGCTTTCATTCGTGCCTAATCAGTAGCCGTCGCGACCGGGCACGTACCGGCGCGAAGCTCTCTTAAAACGCCCCGGATGTAACCAGGACCGAAGTCGCGGAAGAGAGTGATTGACCTACCGTTCTGCGATAAAACGATGCAATCGCCGCTGGCGTCAACGTCCGCATCGACCACGATGCCGCGCTTGCGGCACCAGTCGAGAAAATCGCAGTGACGACAGAAGACTCGCTTCGCCTCGCGGCGAGCGTCACCAGGGCGCATGCGCCAAAACGGTATGGGAATCATGGTGTCTCCATTAAGGCCCGATCATCGGGGGCCAGCCCGCATCGCGCAGGTATGGACCGCGACAACGAGTAGCGGTCCTATGCTTGATTCGTGCGAGCCGGGGTGCGGGAGGATGAACACCCCGGCTCGCTGCTCAACGCCGCGTGAACTCGGCGGAGCAAGGTGATAAGGTGCCCGCTCTGTTACCAGAGCGGGCCGGCATTGTGCCGCTGGCGCAAGTATCAGTTGGCGTCGATGTACGCCTTGACCCGTGCGATCGCGTGGCCCGCTTCGATGAACAGCGGCACGACGGCCTCGCTGAGGCCGAACAGGTGAACCAGGTCGATCTCGATGTCGCTCTGCAAAAGGTTGCGATCGCCGCCGAGGTAGTACCAAGTGTCCGTCGCCTGGTCGTACCACGGCAGACCTTGCTGGTCGATCAGTAGAAGTCTCTCATACTCAGCGTGCTCCGCAGGAGTAGCGCGTCGCTCGGCCTCGCGGCCGTGGTGCCAATGTCCGGCGTCGCATAGCGTCATTTCGCGTTGTTTGTTGTAGCTAACGAGTCTCATGCAGCCCTCTCAAGCTGGATCATTTTTCCGCGCTTAGTGCGCTCCTCGGGATACGTTGCCGAGACGCCGTGCAGTCGCAAGTAAGGCTCGACACGATCGACCGCCGCGCGGACCTGCGCGATATTCGGCGTCGCCACGCCAAACTTCGTGGCGAACTCAGCGGCCGTGCCCTTCCAGGTCTTCCGACCGCCCATGAACTCGATGATCTGGTGAGCGAGGGCCGGCGTGCTGTCGGCCTGGATGCGCTGCTTGCCCGCTGTATCCACGACGGGGATGCGAAGACGGCCCGTGATCGGCGGCAGTTCCAGGTGAAGCATCGCGTGCAGGAACGCGGGCGCTTCAGCCTTCAGCCGTTCGAGAAGAGCGGGCTTGGCGATGTCTTCCGCCGGCCGCTTCACTTCCAGCACCGTGAACCGCGTATCTTCGATCGGAACGATGCAGGCCCCGTGATCGTTCGCGGTCTGAACCCAGTGCGTGTAGTTTGGCACTTGGTACGTGTCCGTGTGCATCCGTCGGATCGACAGCACGGGGCTCGTCACCGCGTCTTTGATCTTGGCCAGCACGCCGCCGTAGTTGCTGATGTTCTTCTCTTCCACTATCGCCAGGACGGTTCCTTCAAGCTCACCGTTGAAGTCAGACTGACTCGTCAGAGCGCGGTCGGCCTTGAAGACGCCGGTCATCAGCAGTTCGAGCGACTCCCAGAATACCGATTTTCCGCTGTTCTCGGGACCGTACAGGAACAAGTACGGGAGTCGGCACGTCGGGTCTTGCAGCATCGCGGCAATCCACTGCTGCATGTACGCGCGCCCGCCGACGCTACGGCCGATATGGTCGTGGATCATGTTCCACGTCGAGTAGTCGCCCTCGACTGGCTCGCACAAGAAGCGAGCCGCCCCGAAGTTCCACTCACGGACGCCGGGATACTCGCGACCGAACGGAATGCAAACCTGCGTCCAGGGGTGAAGCTCAAGATGCCCCATCGCCACTTCGGCGTCCGGCTTTCGGAGTCCACGGGATTGCAGGATGGTCTTGATCGCGCTCGGCGACTTGTAGGACCAGGTGCCATCGTTCTCTTGCGCCAACCAGCAGCCAAGCTCACCGGTGCCGTTCGGGGTGATTCGCCGCAGGCGGCGGATGTAGTCGAGATCAAACGCGGCTGAAAGCAGCAGCGTCCACCAGCCGGATCGCGTCGTAGAAGACCAGTTGCAGTCCGTGTCCGACTTGCGGGCGCGGGCGCTCAGGTGAAGTCCGCTGACGATGTACTCGGCAACGATGCCCCGGCCGTGAAGAACAGGCGGGACTTTGATGCCGTGGCCGTACTTCGCGGCCAGTTGTTCGATGGCTTCAGGCTTCGAGAACTCGAAGCCGGTTTTCGTTTCGGTGCCGCCGAGATCGCGGCACACCTCGGAGAAGGTGAACATGGTTCCTCACGGGTGACTGAGTTGACATAGGGTGGTCCCCTGGTGAATGAGGATGAGGGATGAGGGATGCAGGATGAACAGGGGCCGCCCGGCCGATGCCGACCGGGCGGCCGAGTGCGGGGACCAGCCACACCCTTGAGGATCAGTGACGCGAAGTTAAGGGTTTTCGGTCGATTAACTCCGACTTCCAAAACAGCACCCTTCGTAAGCCATTGTCACGTCGGGCGTTAGGTGGTCGCGGGTGCTAAAGGTGCTGTTGGTGCTGTTTTTGGACCCCTTTGGTCTCTTATATGGTGTTTTCTCAGGAAAAATGCTTGAAGAGCAAAGTAGGTGTCTAAAACAGCACCTTTAGCACCCCATTTGCAGTTTTCCTCGGGAAATACGTAGTTCTGAGGGGTGCGGATCGGCTCCAAAACAGCACCCTACCGTTAACTTTGAGGCCCGATCGTTAACTGACATCAGAACCGTGGACTTTAGGCGGGACATACCCACCCTGGTCACAAGCTCTGAGGGACACGAACGGCTGAATCACAACATTCGTCGCGTCACGCCGCCGCTTTCACGCCCGGCACCGTCCAGTGCTCCCGCAAGTAGATCAGTCCGGCCCGGTGAACCCACGGCGGGGCCGTCCGGTAGACAACCTCGGCCAGCCGATCCAGTCGATACCGCAACGTCGATCTCGCCATACCGACCGATCGCGCGATCGCAGCGATGTCCGGCTCGTTGTCGTCGGACTGCTTGATACGGGCGAACGCCAAGCGCATCCGAGGATCGTTGCCGACGTACTTCCACGCCTGTTGCTCGACCCACGCCTTAAAGTTGTCGTATTCTTCGTTTCGGCGGCCCCTTTGATACGGCCGGGCAACGAAGTTGTCGCCGATGCTGGTCGTCCGATAGTGCGAGTCCGAGTCCAACTCGAACGGGAAGTCCGCGTCCTGCGGCGGCATGACCGGGTTGTACACCCCGTCCTCGGCATCACCGTGCTCGTAATGATAGTAGACGCGCTTGTGGAGGCTCTCAAAACTACGGTTGCGCCTTCGCGTTCTGGCACACGGGCCGAGTCCGCATGGACGCAGGAGATCATCCACGCTTTCGGTGACGACGCGCTTCGCCATCACGTACAGGAAGCCGCCGATGTTCTCGATGTCGCCGTGAAGAAGCCGAGCGACCGTCTTACCGACCAAGGCCGCCACGTCGCTCGCCACGTCATCCGCGAGCCACTGATGCGCGCGCAGATTCCGACGTTTCAGCAGACTGAAGACCGTGTACCGAACAAAGTCCTTCGCGCCACGAAGGAAGTCTTCGATGTCGCGATCGTTGCGAGTCGCGATGGCTCGCCTGTGCAGTTCGTCCAAGTCCATGATGTGGTGGATCTCAGGTGCTTCGTGGTGGATAAGTCCGCAGTAAGGTGACACCGCTTTTTCGATTTGTTGCGTCGCGTTTCGCAGATTCTTGGGCGCGTAGTGTCTCCCTATGGACGTGACACGTACCAATCCCCGAATGCTGCGTCTCGTTTCACAGATTCGACGCGGCCCCACTTCTGCGACCTCGACGTTTGAGCCAGGAGGAAACACCCCTGTTCCGGTCGCATCACCGTCACAGACATCGCCAGCGGGCCTCGTGGGGGCTCACGATCGACGCTAGGGCAGTCCGCTGGCTCGCGCGGTTGTCATATCTAACGCGGCGATGCCATTTGTAGCCACGGCTACAACTCACTGAGGCGGCCTAGGTGATACAACCGCCACAACCGGAATCTCCCGATCCCAAGCTCCCGCGCGGCCGAGCGCAGCGACCTGAACTTCCGACCGCCGATCTCGACGGCCACGATGGGCTTCGATCCTCGGTAAGCGCGACCCATCAACACTGTGCAGCCCTGGTCGCGACGTAGGCGACGGACCAGGCGAGCCGTCTGCGCTGCGGTTGATCGCTCGAACGGAATCCCAGGAACCAGGGACCAGTCAAGCTCTGGCCGTTGATCGGCGAGCGCTGAAGCGAGCTTGCTGCCTGGTGCTGCCTGGTACGTCGCCCACGGCTCGTGACCGTCGCCGTAGAGCACCGCGCACCGACCGTCCGGCCATCGCCACTCCCATAGTCGGTGCGAGGGAGTACATCCATCTCGACCCATATAATAAGACCTTTGTATCTCGAAATTGTTACGCTTTCCGGCAACTCACCGGATCGCGGCGTGATATGCTTGAATAAACGGCAACTTTGTCTCGACTTTGCTGGAACTCGCAACAATGACTCCCGACGACGTGAAAGCCTTGATTTCGGCGACCAGGACCACAGCAACACAGGATCGGGCGATCCTGGACCTGCTGCTGCACAGCGGCCTTCGCTGTGCTGAACTGTGTGACCTGCGCGTCTCAGACGTGCAGGGCGACACGCTCACCGTGCGCAAGGGCAAGGGCGGCAGACGCCGAGTGATCCGGCTCGCCCGAACCTACGGCCACTGGGAGCTTCACCTTCGCGCTTGCAGCGCTGGTCCTGATGACTTCGTGTTCAGGACCAGGACGGGAGAGAAGTTAGCCACGTCGCATATAAGGCGCATGGTGGGCCGCTTGGCACGCAAGGCTGGCGTGGCAGGTGCGCATCCTCACGCTTTCCGCCACGCTCACGCCTGCTGCGTTTACGATGGCATTGGCGATCTCGCGACCGTGAGCCGCCAGCTTGGCCATGCGAGACTCAGTACGACGGACACGTATCTTCGCGGCCTCGGCGTGAGCCTGGACGCCGTGGCTTCGCTAGCGTTCTAAACGAGAGAATGAGCGGTGCGGTAGGGGGGGGGTCTATTGATGAGTTGACAATCCGATTTACACGGCACGCAATGTGCAGCCCTATTGTGGGTATTCTCGGGGAAACGCCAGCTTGAGACGCGGCGAATCTCAAGTGGCCTCAGCGTCAGTGCGAGGGGGCAGGTATCGCTTCGTAAGGCGCTCGTGTACCTCGGTGAGACTCCATTCCTTGATCTCACTGGACGTGCTCGACTTGCCGCCCTGGCGCAGGTGAACCGTCATGGTCCCGACGCTGATCCGACCGCGATTGTAACCGAGGGGCGGCAGGACGCTGGCCAGCCGTTCGGCATCGTTGTCCCGTTTGTTCAACGATCCCCACGAGAAGTGCGCCGCCACCTTATCCCTGAACGCGCCCACGTCCGGGATAATCCGTTCCGCATAGTCCTTCGGCAAGGGCCGCGAGTCGTCCAGCCGCTTCGCGATCGCGCCAACCAGGCGAACGAACTGAACGGCCGAGATCGCATACCAGTGGAACGCCATCGTCAGCAGGGGCGTTGCACCCCGGATCGCTTGCGGCAACCGTCCGAACGAGAACAGGCCCTCGACCTTGATCTTCATGTCGGGAGCGAATGAGAAGATTTCTTCGCTCCCAGATTCGACGGATTCCTTCGCAGTCTTCTCGCAACTCGCGACTTGCGAGTTCAAGTATTCCAAGCCATGCCACAGGCATTGAAGCGCCCAGTATTCGTTCGTCGGCTCCCGGAACACGTCGCCGGGGACCACGATCTTGTCGGTGTACTCCAGCGTCGTCGTCGTCGGTTCGTCGGTCATAGCGGTAGGACGCGGGTGATCGACCAGTAGGTTCACGCCTTGAGGCCGGCTACGGTGTCCTGGATAATACGGCCACGATAACTTCAACTCGATCGGACGGACCTATGCCAACATACTACTGCCATAAGTGCGGCCTGAGCGAGGGCCATGTCAAGCCGGACGTGCACGCCAACCTCACCGGCGAACAGTACCAGCTAGAAAAGTTCATCAAGCACACGGCTCCGACCGGCCAATACAAGGTCAACTCGATATTTGCCGATCCGAGCTACAAGAAGTACGCCGATTACATCGTGACCACGACTGCTTCGGGCTACGTGGAGATCGACGATAATCAGCGCACGAACATTGTCTGGTTCGCATCAGAGAAGGCCGGAACGAAGTACGTCAAAGGCGCTTTCAAGTGCGACCAGAGCGGCGTCAAGGTTGTTTTCCATGACGACAGCACGAAGATTCATGCTTTCGCCGCCGAAGTGAATTTCGGCACGAAGACTTGCGCCAAGTGCGGCGCGTCGATCCCCTACTGAAGAGTGCGATGCGCGTGGTCGAGAACTTGAAACAAATTCTCTTGTACTGCTAATCAGCAGGTTTGGCGTTCTTCCCCTCCACGTGAGCGAGAATCTGGCCCTTCAATTCTTCAAGTGCTAGCTCCTTCGTCTCGTGCCAGTTCTCGGGCAATAGATAATCGCCACGCTTATCTGCACCGTGAAAGTCCGCTAACGTCCGGTGCGAACCAAGTACGGCTTGCGCCGCCCAATCATTGTCGATCGTGTCCCTGGCGACACAGATAGTCCACCCACGAAAATGGGCAAGGTGATTGTCGGTGAACACCGACACCGTGCCACCGACGAAGTGCAACTCGCCTTCGGCCCAAGGCTCGAACTCTACGGCCTTGTACGTTTCGGTCGGAACCGCAGCCAAGTGCGAATACTTGCCTTCGGCGGTGAAGCTAACGCAGCCACGCTGTATCAAGAAGCCGTCGGGCGACTCGACGTAGTATTGCTTCTCATCCGAATCGTACCAGTGTCCTGTAGTTTCGCCGGTATCGAAGCGTTTAGCGTCGAGCGGATGAGTGGCGAACGGATTGAGGCAGATATGCAATCCGTCGAGCAACGATTCCTCGTATGATTCTCTAGCCGTCGAGATCATATGCGGTTCGGTGCCGTGTTCGTTGTATCTAACCGCCATCATCGTTACTGGAAACGGACCGGTTTTCGCCAGTGCGCGAAGTTTGCCGAAGGTCGCGGTATTCGAGAAAATAACAGCGCTTACTTCGGCCATGTCGGGACGTGTGAAAAACCCAAGCGGGATCGTGGCACCACTGTCCTTCTTCACGTCATTCATTACAGCTTCGCCGACGACCAGCCGCTCTTGACCATCTTCTCCCGGCAGCCAAAGTGGCTGATCGAAGCCGTAAAGCACACGACGAAGTGCATGATCGTTCTGCACGAAAAACAGCGGCTGCTCGAACGGCGCAACGCAGATTACAAAAGGCAGTCCCTCGACGTGCGGCAGCTTTGAGTAGGACTCCAGATACTTGCAATGCTTCGCCCAGATCGCGTTCGCGAGCCGTATTGTCGCGAGGTGTAGCACAGCATCTCGATCGAAGGTTTCAAAATCTTCGCGAGACTTGTACCACTCCGGCTTGTATCCCTCAGCGTGTCCAGCAATTACCGCCTCGGCACAGATACGCTGCTCAGGGGATTGCAGAAGAAAGTCCGGTGCAGGATGCGAAAAATCGCAAGTGAATCCAAGCTCACGGAATGCAGCGTGAAGGTACAACTCCCAGAACGAGGAATTGAATGTCGTCTGAAACTCAGTGACGAACTTGCCGTCGCGATCCACAAAGCCGTTGGCCCAATCTGCCAGGACCGCTTGTTCCCGCTCTGCGAATCCGGGCGCAATGACTGCGCGGAAATTTGGGTGCAGCCGGTCGTCGGCAACTACTGGTTCAAAAAGTTTCATTCCGTGATCCCGGTCGGAAGGGATGCCGTTCCTCAGACAGACGCTGGGGGACCGCGGATGGTTCGCAATCCGGCCTAACCGGTGTTGCGGTCGCCAAGATAGTAGCCGATTGCGAGCGTGATGAGCGGCAGAATTGACGACAGCATGAACTTCACCAGTTCCACGCCGCCGTCAAACGTCGCATCCTTCATGCGCATCAGACAGAAGACAATCACGAAGCATAGAAGGTAGACACAACCGAAGATGCTGAGTACCCACCTAGCCATGTGCAGCGACGCTGCCTGATCGAAGCTCGGTTCCGTCACGACGGGGAGGCGCTCCCATACCTCTTCGTCGTCGATGTCTACTTTCGGGAGCTTCTGCGGATCGGTTCCACCGTTCATCAAGTCTCCTATTCGTCGAGAATCCCGACGATCTCTTTGACAACCTGCCCGTCCTTCACGACGGCAATCTGATTCTTCTGCTCGCGCTCACGCAGCGCAACCTTCAGCAACGACAGCGCGGCCTTCAGCACGCCGGCCTTCGTCGTTCCCAGTTCTTCGGCCATTTCCTCCAAAGATTGATTCTGTCGTTCCGTGAACTGCACGTTCAGTCGCGTCGCCATTGTCCACTCCCTTGTTATTGCTTAGTTCACACGGACTAAATTAGGAATCCGAACTTCGCAATGATCCTGTCCCGTTGCTGAACGAGTTGGTCCAGGTCGAAGTCTTCGCTTCCAACGCTGGTAAACTTCGCCAAGCAATACTGATACCGAGCGATGCCACGCATCGACACGTAGTACTGCGTGCCATGCTTTCTGAAGAATCCTTGCTGCACAAGACGATCGTCGAGATCGTGGCGCAGCTTGTCTCGTTGGACCTTGTAGCCGAACTCTTTAGCGAGGGAGTGCGTGAAGTCTTTGCACTCCCAAAGCTCCAGCGTCTCAGACTGAAGCTGGCGCGACGCCGCAAGAGCGAGCATGATGAGCGTTCGGCCGCCACGGCACGGAGGTACGCCCTTGAAGAGTGCGTTGTCGATCTGGCCCGGCAGCGTGAATAGGGAGTCTTGGTTTTCCCTCAGTTGATCTGCGTAGTCGATCGAGTTTTTGCGGATTCGCTCTTCCGTCAGCATCAGTTTCCCATGCGACTTCTGGTTAAGTTCGACGTGATACAACTCGAAGTCCGGCAACTGGGGATGAACGACCAGGACCATCGTGACGACATCGGTGGTCGGGAACGCAGCGCGCATCTGCTTTTCGGCCGCAATCAGGCCCGACAAGTCTTTGTCGTCGATAGCGATGTCGCGGTAGACGACGCTGCGAAAAAGACTGCCGCTCTTGCGGCCCACACGATTCAGCGCGGAGTCGTGGACGTTCTTGCTGGTAACGACCTGAGTTAACCAGATTGCATCTTCTTTGACGCCCACAACGTCGATCATCGCCAATGGCTCGCCGAGCTTCTGAATCTGCTCATGCGACAACTGCGACGGTTTCCCAGTCGCGCGCGCGATCTGATCGAGAATCGGTGCGGAGTACTTCTTCTTAACTTTATGCCAAACGAGTGTATGAACTCCGTGGACCTGTAAGTCTTCGATGTTCGCCAGCAACCACGCGGCGCGACCGCACTCGCGATCGTTGGTCTCCATATTGTGACCCGTGATGCTGGTGATCTCTTCGTAGCTCGGTGGTTCCTGGAGCGCTCGACGATACAGGTGCTCCATTTCCTTGAACGGCACGTCCATGTCGCCACGGGCGTAAGTCGCGAGCGTGGCTAGCGACGTGGCGAGTTCCTCGAACACCATCGGATTCGTGTTAGCTACCGCGATTCCTAGCTCGGACATCATCTACTCCCTTCAAAGATCGGCCGTGATGGCCTTGGGTGATGTCCCTAAATTACACCTTTTTGGTGAATTGCACAACATGCAAAATGTGCGCGAACTGCCCGGCCAATCCGTAAGTCCTTACCGTTAATAGGAATGCGTCAAGCCATTTTCTGCTTATCGGCCTTGATTCCATGGACCTGTGCTTCATGCTTCAGGTATGGACCACGAACGATACAAGCGAATCGAAGCCGGGATGATTCACCGGGTAGGCGTCGTCGAAACGGCCATCGTTGCCGGCCAGCCGATACCGCCGCAGGACGGCAACTGGCGCATCGGCGACTTGATGATCCTCGTTACCGTCGCCTGTAAGGTGATGCGCGACTACAAGGGCGATCCCGACGAATATGGCATCGAAGGGTTCATCCGAGGGCTGGCCGAATGAACTTCCAGAAGCTCCTACGTGATCTCGAACAGGCTCCCGACGATGTCGCGGACGAGTACGTCGCCGGCATCGTCAACCAGGTGTCCGAGTGGGCGGCCGCCAATGGTCACGCCGCCCTGGTCCGCGAATGGACGCCTGCGGCGACCCGCCTTGAAGCTCGCCGCTATCTCGCGGAAGCGATCGCGGCGACCAAGACGGCTCCCAACGATGAACTGCTGACGCTGGATCAAGCCGCCGACATTCTCGGCTACAGCGCGAGCGGCTTGCGAAAGATCATCACTCAAACGAAGGCCGGCAAGCCAGGCATTCAGTTCTCGCAGATTGGCAATGGCCCGATCAAGTTCAAGCGTGAATGGCTTGACGAGTTTGCCGTCGCCAACTCGACCATGCCACGCCAACCGCGCCCGCGTGTCGAGCCGCAGCATTTAAAGCCGCCGCGCTAGACTGCTTCCCATAGCGGTTCGCTGTAGTGGTCGCACCATTGCAGATAGTGGTCGCGGCAGACTTCTGGCGTATTGCCCATGAGCTTCGCCAGTGTTTCGATGTTGGTCGCCTTACCCGACCAGTACCCTTGCAAGATGCGCTTGGCGTAGGTGTGCCGGCAACTGTACATGACGCAGTCGGCATCAAACTCGATACCTTGATTGCTGACGCGCGCCTTCAATTTGCGAAACTTCTCGCCCAATAGCTCACGTGTCCACGGTCTGCCTTCCGCGTTGCGGAAGATTGGGCCGCTTCGGTGGCGCTGGGCTTGCTTCCGAACGATCTTGATTATCTCGGGATCGGTAATCCGAATCGTGCGCAGGTTTCGCGTCTTGCTTTCGTCGCTCTTGAACACCCACTCCATACGCTTGCCTTGGTCGCGCACATGTGCGGCCGTGAGCTTGGCAAACTCGCAACCAGGTCGCGCGCCGGTGCGGATGCAAACTTTAATTGCTTCGCCTAGCGCGGCATTTGCTTCCGCGATTAGCGCCTTCTCCTGCTCCGGCGTGATGTAGGTCACGCGAGCGCGCTGCTTCGGTGTCTTGTAGCCCTTGATCGGGTTCAAGGGAATCAAGCCCGCCTCAACCCCGTAGTTGAACGCTCGTTTGACCGCCTGAATCTTGGTGCGTCGCGCTCCCTTCCACCTAGGGTGAGCTTGTAGCCAGCGATCCAGGTGGATCGGCTTCAACTCGGAGACGGGGAACTGCCCATAGCCCTTGTGGATATAGTCCTTCGCCGTTGGCGTCCCCTTGCGGCGGAACCGTCCGGGCAGCCCGTAGCAAAGATCGTAGAGAGTGTCGCCGCGACCGGCGTAGGTTGCGGGCGCGCCTTCCGCCTTCACCTTGGCAAGGTAGGCATCACACACGTCCAGCACGGTCACGCCGTCCCCGGGCTCGGGCTCTTCTGGTGCCTTGGCTCGCTCTAGCGCGGCCTTCAGCACGGCCGCCGGCGTCGTCTTGCTCTTGAGGGCCTGGCCGTCATCATCGACCAGCCTTTTCATCCGGCCTTCAACTTGCGCGTACCATCCCCGCCCGGTACGATAGAAGTAGCCACGATTCCGGCTGCCGGAGTTGCGACCCATGAGAAAGCCTACGTCGAAGATTTACTGCCATATTTACTGCCACAGGCTCCATTTTACCTTGAAAAACGCCCATAACTAAGCGAAAAGTTACACGTGGCCCTCGTAGCTCAGGGGATAGAGCAGCGGTTTCCTAAACCGCGTGTCGCAGGTTCGATTCCTGCCGGGGGCGCTTTGTCGAGGGACCGCGCCGATGTGACGCGACCCTCGCTACGGCAACGGCAGTACGCGCAGCGTCCCCGCGTCCGCGTCGATTTCCACCTCGCTCCCCAGGGGCAGCGTGCAGTTCTGCGGGTGGTGGCCCAGGGGGAAGTTCATCAGCACCGGGACGCCCGCGTTCTGGAAGTACTGTCGCAACACCCCCTCGACCGTGTAGCGCTCGTCGTCGGTCTTTTCGTCTCCCTCGCGGGCGAAGCTGTCGGTGAATTGGCCGAGGATCGCGCCGCGGAACCGGCGCAGCTTGCCCGACAGTTCGAGCTGCTTCAACATGCGGTCGATCCGGTAGGGGGCTTCGTGGGTGTCCTCGACCAGCAGGATGGCGCCCTCGGGGTCGAGGCCATAGGGCGTTCCCTCCAAGGCGGCGATGAGCGACAGGTTTCCCCCCGTGAGCCGGCCGCGGGCCTTGCCGGCGCCCAGCGCGATCGGCTGCGGCACGTCGGCGGGGATCTCGACGACGTAGCTGCCGTCGGTCCCCGCAACGGCCCGATGCGCCGCTTCCTCGACCGCCGCGAAGAAGCAGCGGGCCGGGAACGGGGCGAGATTGTCGGGGCTCCCCAGCCCCCACATCGGATTGGGGCTGTGGAACGTGACCAGCCCCGCACGGCGATTGAGCGCGGCGTGCAACGCCGTAATGTCGCTGAACCCGATGAAGACCTTGGGGTTGGCGCGAATGACGTCGAAGTCCAACAGGTCGAGCATCCGCATCGTGCCGTAGCCGCCGGTGCCGGGAAACACGCCCCGCACCTCGGGATCGCGGAAGGCTTGCATGAATTCCTCGGCCCGGCGCTCGTCGCTGCCGGCCAGATAGCCGTCGACGGCGAACAAGTCGTCGCGCAGCTTCACCTTGTAGCCGCGCTCTTCGAGCCGCTCCTTGGCGAGCATCATCCGCTCGCGATCAAGTTCCCCCGCGGGGGCGACGAACATGATCGTGTCGCCGGGCTGCAGGCGCGGCGGCGAGATCATCGGCCGCGCCCTCTCCTCGGCGATCGTCGTCGCGACGCAGACCCCCGTGAAAAGAACGGCGCAGCACTGAGAGCGGATCGCGGCGAGCATATCGGACCTGGCAGGGGCGTCGGAGGGAGAAGTCTGTCGATTGCAAATAGCCGGCCGGCCACGCCGTCCCGACTGCGAGTCGCGGGAAGTTCGCACGGCGTCCCTCCCCCGCGACGGTTCTTCGAATCGCGCGGCGATCCGGCTCAGGCGGTGCGTGGCGGCGCACTTATGTGAGCCTACGCAACGCGGTGCGGGCGTCGCAAGCTGCCGAGGGGACTCCTTGCGCGAACGGCAGCGAATTGTGCGCCGCGGCGAGACTACCGGAGCTCCGGCGGCAACGGGGCATCGAGCGTCAAGCGGCGATTTCGCGGATCGTCGCGGCGCGACGGCGCCCCGCCCCCGGGGCTCGTCGTGAGCGCGGCCGTGATCGCGTCGGCCAGTCGGCGCGCCGCGGCAGGGGTCGGAATCTCGCTCAGCAGCGTTTGGGACGTCTTCCCCGGCGCATTCTTGTTCTTGGCGCGCAGGACGACCTTCTGGTACGGCCGGCCGTTGTAGGTCGTCCCCGACGCCTCGACCGCCACGTCGGCGATCTCGTCGGCGGGGAACTCGCGCTCGCGCCCGAAGACCAGCCAGCGGCGCTGAACTACGACCCGCTGCGGGCCGAAGCGCAGCCGCGTCGCGCTGAAGCACATCGACAGCGCCATCGGCAGGATCAGCGCGTCGAACGCCGTGAACACGTAGAAGAACACGCGCGGCGCCGGGGAGAAATACAATCCGACGCACGCCCCGCTCCACGCGACGGCGAACAGCAGCAGAAACAACGACATTCCCCAGTTGCGCGTCATGGGGAAATAGAGCGTCGTTTCGTCGGGCCCCTCGTACTCGATCCGGCCGTGAAGATCGGCGACAAGCGATGCGAGCGTCGGGGGCGCCTCGTAAGCGGCCAGCGGGTCCTCGTCGGCCGCCGTGGGCGGCTCGGGGGAACTGGCCTCGGTTTCGAATACGGGAATCTCGAACTGGGCGTGATAGTCGACGCCGGGGGTCTTTGCCTCGGCCGTCAATCGCCACAGCACCTGGTCCTCCTCGCTCGACGGGGGGAGGTGATACGGAACATGAAACCGGACCGGGATCGCCGTTTCCAGCGGGCCGGCCGACAACGTGCGGCCGAGCCGACGCTCGTCGCTCCACAACGTGCGCTCCTCGGTGCGGCGATGTTTGCCGCTGCCGGTGGTCACCTTGCGGATGCAGGCGAGGGTGAGGCGAATCCCCTCGGGGGCTTCGATGCGGGGCGGGGCGTGGATGACCCCCGCCACCGGTCCCCCCAGCACGCCGGGGAGCGTCGCCAATTCAAACTCCGAGGTTCCCCACCGCCACGCCACGAGCCACAACCGCCACGCCCAAATCGCCATCCCCGTCCCGATCAGCGGGAACAACCCCACGATCAGCGGCAGCCACCACTCGTGGTCCTTGCGATTGACCGTGGCCCCGAGAAACCCCGGCCAACTGATAAGATTCCAGAACAGGGCGATCCCCGTGACCCCGATCGCCGCGGTGCGGGCCTGAGACTTGATCCGCCCTGCGGCCCAGTCCGCGCGCCACAACCACGGCTGTTCGGGATGGAGTTGCTGCTGGGCGGCCCTTTCCTTCGCTTTGCGACTGCCGAACCACGCCATTCCCAGCAGTCCGTAACCCGCCAGGCAGAACACGGACGCGAACGCCGCTTTGAACGCCAGCATGCCGGCGCGCAGCTCGCGGTACAGCAGCGCGCGCTCCGGTGCGGCGGGATCGACGTAACAGACCGTCCGCCCCCCCGCGGCAAGCAGGCGCTCGAGCTCGCGCCCCTTGGACTCCTGATACGCGCCGATGTTGTCCGACCCGCCCGAGACGGCGACGCGCTCCGACTCGTACTGCCGGCCGGCGAACTCGTATTCGTAGCGGGCGGTCGCCTTGTAGGTCGTGCCGTCGCCGCGTTTCACAACGAGCTCCGCGGCGAGGAGTCTGGCGGGCGTCTCGACCCACTCGCTCGCCTCCGCCCAGTGCCAGAACTGCGCGAGCGCCAGCCACAGCACGAACGTCCCGCCGCCCGCAAAGGGCAACGCGAACAACGTCAGGCACCCGACGCCGACGGCGGTCGAGACCTTCGAGGGTTTGGCAGACGCGTCGGCGGGCTCGGCCATCGGCGAACGTTGCGAGGAAGGAAGCGCACGTCGGCGCACGACTGCGAAATCTGTGCACCGCTTCGTCGAGCGAGCGGTCTACGTACTTCGCCGCGGCGCGCTACACATTGAACAGGAAGTGGCACACGTCCCCGTCCTGCATAGTGTAGCTTTTTCCTTCGATGCGGAGTTTGCCGGCTTCGCGGATCGCTTTTTCGCTCTTGTACTGGTCGAGCTCGTCGACCGAATAGACCTCGACCCGGATGAAACCCCGCTCAAAATCGCTGTGAATGACCCCCGCGGCCTGCGGGGCCGTGTCGCCGACGTGGATCGTCCAGGCCCGGACCTCCTTCTCGCCGGCGGTGAAGTAGCTCTGCAGCCCCAGCAGCTTGTACGCGGCGCGGGCGAGCGCCGCGAGGGCCGGTTCGGCGAGCCCCAGGCTTTCCAGCATCTCGGCCCGCTCCGCCTCGTCGAGCTCCATCAGCTCCGCCTCGAGCCGCGCACACACGGGGACGACCGAGCCCCCCTCGGCCGCGGCTCGCTGGCGAACCTTCGTCACGTGCGGGCCGGTCCCCTCGAGATCGTCCTCGCCGACGTTGGCGACGTACAGCACCGGCTTGGTCGTGAGCAACTGCATGCCTTCGAGCGCCTTGGCCCGGGGCTCGTCGTCGTAAGTCAGGCCGCGAACCGGCTTGCCCTCGGCGAGCAGCGCCTGGCACGCCTCGAGCACCTCGACCCGCTGCTTGGCGTCCTTGTCCCCCGTACGGGCGGTGCGTCGGGCCTTGTCGAGCATCCCCTCGACCGACTGCAGGTCGGCCAGCATCAGTTCGGTGTCGATCGTCTCGATGTCGCGAATCGGATCGACGGCGCCGTCGACGTGGACGACGTCGGCCTCCTCGAAGCAGCGCACCACGTGCAGGATTGCGTCCACCGTGCGGATGTGGGACAGGAACTGATTGCCGAGTCCTTCCCCCTCGCTGGCGCCGCGGACGATCCCCGCGATGTCCACCAGCTTGAGCATCGCCGGAATGACTTTCTGCGTCTTAATATGCGATTGAATCCGGGCGAGTCGATCGTCGGGCACGGCCACGGCGCCGACGTTCGGTTCGATCGTGCAGAACGGATAGTTCTCGCTGGCGATCCCCGCGGCAGTGAGCGCGTTGAACAGGGTGCTTTTGCCGACGTTCGGCAGTCCGACGATGCCAGCTTCCATGACGGGAGAACTCTGCAGCAGGGGGGCGAAGGGGGAGCCGCGCTCCCTGCCGAAGCGGGCCAGCGGCGGCGAATCGCGGATTCTAGCCCACTTTCCCCCCGCAATACAGCCGCCCCGCAGTCTGGTCGCGATGCCTTTGCGCCCAGGTCCGGGGATTGCGCAGTTCCGCAAAGCGCGCAGCCCGTGCCGAGAAGACTTGCTCCGATTCACGGGCCCGTCTTGCCCACGCTTCGAAAAAAAAAGGCGAAGCGTCCCGGAGGACGCTTCGCCTGAAGAATCTCAATTGGCGAGAACCGAATGCGGCTTAGTAGGCGCCGTCGCCCGGAGGAGGCAGGTCCTTGTCGGCGACCGAACCGGCGCGCAGGTCGGACACTTTGCTGTTGGACGTGCACAATTGGGCGTAGACGACCGGATCGATCTGATCGCCCAGGAACTGCACAGAGCCCCCCATGAACGCCACGTTCACCCCGCCGGGGTGGTTGCTGGTGGGGAAGGCGTCGTAGATCTGATCAGCGCTGGTCGCGGAGGTGACGCTGTCGTCGGCGTTGCGGCGACGCCCCATTTCTTCGGTGACGTCGTCAACCCCCTGTTTGATATCGCCGTTGATGCGTTGCCAACTCTGACTGGCGACCTGCAGCGGTTGCTGCCAGCAAAAACCGTACTGCCACTTCTCGTCCGGCGTGGCGTCCCCGGGGTTGGCGAGGGTCCACGTCCCCGAGTGGATGTTCTCGGACAACATCAGCGTGGCCGAGAGCCCGTCCCCCTTCGAGCCGATGTAGGCGTTCGTCATGACGATCGGCGGCACGTCGTCGCGGGGATCGTTCGGGTCGCTGCCGTCGTTGTAGTCGGGCGGGCCGTTCAAGAGGCCGACGGTGTTGACGTTGCCGGTGCGCATCGCTCGCCGGTTGCGGTCGAAAAACACCCCGTTGCCGGCGTTCTCGAAGCGCTCAAATCCCGACGGAGTGCTGGAGATGAATCGGTTGGATTTCTGAATCCACCCGGCGTTCGCCACGTACGAATTGCTCGGGATCGAGGGGGACGCCGGCGGATCGCTCGGGCAGATCAACACCTCGAGCGCGACGGCGTCCGTCGTGACGTTCAAGCCGCCGACCAGACCCTGCGACCATCGATCCCACAGCGCTCTCTGCTCGATGTACGGGAACGTCATGACGACCCAACTCGCCCGGACCCGGATGTCGCTGCCGGTGATGCCGAGCGAATTGACGTACCCCGGGTAGTCGCGAAGCGACGTCTCGCGGTTCGCGATTGCCTTCTGCAGCTGCGAGAGATAGTTGCGGCACGTGTTGCTGCGAGCGGCTTCGCGGGCCGCCTGGACCGCCGGCAGCAGCAGGCCGACCAGCGTGCCGATGATCGCGATGACCACCAGCAGCTCGACCAGCGTGAACGCCAAGCGGCTCGGCCGGACGCCGGCCCTGCGGGAATCTTGCCTCATCTCGATCGTCTCCCTGTTCATGGAGAAAAGTGGCGGCGGCGTTCCTCTGTTCCGACTTCGCTCGTCGCCTTGGTCTGCCCCTGCTCGGCACGGGTCATTCGGTGCGACGCGGCTGCGCGCGGAGAGCCCCCGCGCTCGCCCCGTCGCCGACCCGGCCGACACGTACGCACAATTGATTCTCGCAAAAGACCCCGGAGGTGTCCAGCAAACCACTGACCGGGGGCGGCTGAGGCGAAGGAAATGCCGAAAATGCCGGCCTCACGCAGAGCCGCAGGGGGGCGCAGAGGAAGACGCCGAGCAGATCGCGAGCAGCCCCCGCGGGCCATCGACAAAAAAACCGCCGGCCCCGCGAGGGGGGCCGACGGTTGGGAGTGACTTTGGAGTCGCGTTCGCCGGGGAAGCGAACTTTACCGCTTCGAGAACTGCGTCCCGCGGCGGGCGCCGTGAAGGCCGTACTTCTTGCGTTCCTTCATCCGCGAGTCGCGGGTGAGGAAGTGCCCCTCGCGGAGCTTGTCGGCCAGGTCGCTGTCGTGCTTCAGGAGGGCGCGGGCGATGCCTTGCCGGCAGGCGCCCGACTGGCCCGTGGTGCCGCCGCCATGGACGCGAATCGCCACATCGACGTTGCCCAGGACTTCGCACGCCACGAGCGGGGCGAGCAGCGCCTTGCGATCCTGCTCGATGCAGAAGAACTCATCCAACGCGCGATCGTTGACGGTGACCTTGCCCGACCCGGCGCGAATCCGCACCCGTGCGACCGAGGTCTTGCGGCGACCGGTTCCCAAGGCTTCTTGAACGGCAGTGGGCATACGACACAAGTCCTGAAGTAGTGACTGAACTGTTGGCGGGGCGGTGAGACCCGAGTCGCGAACTACTTGCTCGCCAACTCGGTCGGTTCGGGCTGCTGGGCCTGATGCGGATGGCTGGGGCCGACGTACAGCTTCAGCTTCGACAGCATCGCCCGGCCGAGCTTGTTCTTGGGGAGCATCCGGCGGACCGCTTCGCGGAGGATCAAGTCCGGGTGCTTCTCGAGCCGGTCCTGGGCGTTGATCGTCCGCTGCCGGGTGTAGCCGGTGTACCAGGCGTAGGTCTTTTGCTCCCACTTCTTGCCGGTAAAGCGGACCTTCTCGCTATTGACGACGACGACGAAATCGCCCGTGTCGACATGCGGGGTGTACGTGGGGCGGTGTTTGCCCATCAGGATCACGGCGATCTCGCTGGCTAGGCGGCCGACCACCTTGTCGGTGGCGTCCACCAGCAGCCACTTCGGCTCGACCGTGGCGGGGGCCTTCTTGCTGGCCGGTTTGGCCATGAACGTCTTCATCGCGCGACTCGCAAACGCGTGCGGGCTGACACTGCCGGGGACTGCCGCGCGGGGACCAAGGGGTCGCCGACCGGCACAAGCCCGGGGGGGGAACGGACCAGCCCGCGGTGAATAAAAACGCCGGAGGCAGCCGCATGCACAAAATGCGGAGGCCGCCTCCGGCGAGACGGGGCGTATCTTGCCCTACAGCCGGGCGCCGCCGGCGTAGGAATCGCGTAATGTACCACTGCCGCCGGGGGGCAACAAGGCCCCGGCGGCCGGAGTCGTGATACCAATTGCCAAATTGATGGGTGGCTGGGGTCGCAGCGCAGCGGAGCCCCCAGGAGCCCTTCCAAGGGCCGCAAATGGTATCGCGACCGCGGCCGGAGTCGGCAAGTTGTCCGTCGCCTTGCGAGCAGCTCCTCGCCCCTGGTTCGTTTTCCTGACGGGCCAAGGAATCCCTGCTGGAAATTCCCCAGAAATCCCTCGGCGATTCCTCCGAAACTGCCGCGGGGGGGCGGGGTTTGGTAGGTTAACTGACGGTCTGCGCCCGGCGACTCGGTTATGCTGCTCTCAGCGATCCCGCCGAGCCGGGGTCGACTCGTCTGCCGCGGCAGATCGGCTCCTCGGCGCTCGGAGCACTCATCTGCCTGTTGGCAAAGGAGACAGGCGCCCTCGCCGGAACGCGACTTTCAGCGGGGTTTGGGATTCGTCCGCGAGCCAGCCCCTTTTTCACAAGGCTGTCAGCCCTCAAATCGGGCACGGCGTCCCCCCGGTTGGGATTGTTCCGCCGGAGGTTTTTTGGCGCTCGCCCCGCTTATGGAGAACGAACGATGAAACGTGCATTCGCGGCGCTGGCCGCTGTGACGATCCTGGCCGGCCAGGTCGTCGCCCAACAGGACGATGGCGGCGGTCGCGGTCGGGGCCGAGGCGCCCAGGGTCAGGGACAGGGTGAAGAAGGAGGCCGCGGCGGCTTCGGTCGCGGCGAAGGCGGGGGTCGGGGCGAATTCGGCGGTCAGGGAGAAGGCGGAGGACGAGGCGGCTTCGGCGGCCGCGGGGGCCGCGGTTTCGCCAACCCCATGTTCGATGCCATCGATGCCGACGGCGACGGCGTGATCACCAAAGCGGAACTTCGCAGGGCCGCCGCGGCGCTCGCCAAGCTCGACGTCGACAACGACGGCGTCATCACTCGCGAAGAGGCGACGCCCCAACGCGGCCCCGGCGGGTTCGGGGGAGGTCCTGGCGGCGGCGGGTTCAATGTCGAGGACTTCGCGAATCGCTTCATGGAACGTGACGCCAACGGCGACGGAGTCCTGTCGCCCGACGAGATCCAAGGCCCGATGGCCGGCATGCTGCAAAACGCCGACACGAACGGCGACGGCGTTATCGATCGCGATGAATTGGTGAAGGCTGGCGAGCAGATGGCCGCTCGCTTCGGCGGGGGCGGCGGTCCCGGAGGCGGGCCCGGCGGATTCGGCGGCGGTCAGGGAGGGTTCGGCGGCGGCGGGTTCGATCCCCAGCAGATGACTCGGCAAATGATGGCCAACGACCGTAACGGCGACGGCGTGCTCACCCCGGACGAGGTCCCTGAGCAAGCTCGACGAATGCTTGCCGGCGCCGACGCGAACGGCGACGGACAGATCGACGCCCGCGAAATGGCCGCCTACGCCGAGCAGATGCGCCAGCGCATGGGCGCCGGCGGTTTCGGTCGCGGCCAGGGAGGACGCTTCGGCGGCCAAGGGGGGCAGGAGGGCCAAGGGGGCCGCGGCAACCGCCCCGAGCGCCCGCAACGTCCCCAAAACTGACCCGCGGTTCGACCCGCGCTTGAACCGACTCACGGCGCCCCGGCCCCCTCGCCGGGGCGCCGTCGTTTTTTTTGGGCGCCGTTTGCAGGGGGGCGAAACATGCCCCCCTGCTCTCGCCCCGCCCGCTGTTCGCCGTACACTGACGCGATCGTCGTCCCACGACGTGATTGTTCGCCCTGAACTATTTGCACTGAACGCGAGGACCCCTGCCATGCAACGGCGAGACTTCTTGAAACAGGGAACCGCCGCCGCGGGCATTGCGTCGGCCGCGGCGCTGGCCGCCCGCGCTGCGGACGACGACTCCAACAAGGCCGACGAGGGCGGGAAGCCCGAGGCCGAGCGGGCGAAGTTCAAGTTGAAGTACGCCCCCCACTTCGGCATGTTCGAGAATCTCGCCGGGCGGGACCCGATCGATCAGCTCAAGTTCGCCGCCGCTCAGGGCTTCACCGCCTGGGAAGACAACGGCATGAAGGGGAAACCCCCGGAACTGCAGGAGCGGATCGGCGCGACTCTTGCCGAACTCAACATGACGATGGGCGTGTTCGTCGCCCACGGCAGCTTCGGCGAGGTCACCTTCGCGGGCCGCAACAAGGACGCCCGCGAGAAAGTGCTAGGCGACCTCCAGGACAGCGTCGAGGTCGCCAAGCGATGCGGGGCCAAGTGGCTCACGGTCGTCCCTGATGCGTACGACGTGCGGACCGAGTGGGGCTATCAGACCGCCAACTGCGTCGAGCTGTTGCGTCGCGGGGCCGAGATCTTCGAACCGCACGGGTTGGTGATGGTGCTGGAGCCCTTGAACTGGTGGACGAATCATCCGGGTCTGTTTCTGCACAAGATCCCTCAGGCGTACGAAATCTGCCGCGCGGTCGACAGCCCGGCGTGCAAGATCTTGTTCGACATCTACCACCAACAGATTCAGGAAGGAAACCTCATCCCCAACATCGACATGGCGTGGGACGAGATCGGGTACTTCCAGTGCGGCGACAACCCGGGCCGCAACGAGCCGGGGACGGGGGAAATCAACTACCGCAACGTCTTCGCCCACATCCACGGCAAGGGGTACGCGGGCGTGATGGGGATGGAGCACGGCAAATCGCTCCCCGACGTCGAGGGGGAGCTGAAACTGATCGAGGCGTACCACGCGGCGGATGACTTCCAGGCGGCCAAGTGACGCGACGGAGCGATCGAAGATTGCGGTTGACGTGGATGCGCGGTGTTCACGGATCGCAGAATGGGCGGTGTGTCAAAGCGGACAGTCGTCCTGGCGTTGGCGGCAAACGCTGTGCGATTCCGTCACTTCGTTGCGTTCGCGATGCGCTCGATGGCGCGGAAGACTTTGTCGGGGTCCTTGGCGGCGTCGACTTGCATGTCCTTGTAAGCGATTCGCTTGTCGAGTCCGATGACGAACGTCCAGCGAGCCGCGGTGACGCCGCGGGCGAGTTCGACCCCCTGTCCCTCGAATTCCCGCGAGATCGCCCCGCCGGGGCCCAGCTTCACGCCGAACGCTCGGGCGATCGTCCCCTCGGGATCGGCCAGCAGCGTGAAGTTCAACTTGTGCAGCGCCTTGAACATGCGATGGCTCTCGACCGTATCGCCGCTGACGCCCACGACGACGACGTCGTCGCGCTTCAACTCGGTCAACTTGTCGCGATACGCACATGCCTGGGCGGTGCAACCGCCAGTCATGTCGGCGGGGTAGAAGTAGACGACCACGATCTGCTTGCCGACGTGGTCGGCCGACTTCCACGGCTTGTCCTCGTCGGTCCGCCCGGAGAATATGGGAGCAGGGTCGCCGACCTTCACGACCTGGGGTTTGTTCGCTGACGCGGCCGGCGGTTCGGCCGTCGCTTGCGCCGCGGCCGAGCGGGGCACGAGCGCGAGAGCGCAGACTGTCGCGAGCGTCACTTGCAGCGAGGCGATCATGGTCGACGACTCCTGTTGAAAGCGGTTTATTCTGGCTCTTTGCGACGGTTCGTTCCAAGAGAATGAGCCAGCGAAGTGCGCGACAGCGTAAGGAGAATCACACGATGGACAAGAAGCGACTCATCGACGGGCTGAACAGCGATCTGGCCGGCGAGTTGGGGGCGATCGTCCAGTACATCACCTACGCCGCCAAAGCGAGCGGACCGTACCGACCGCAACTGGCTCAATTCTTCCTGGCCGAGGTGGCCGACGAGCAACTTCATGCTCAGTATCTGGCGAACAAGATCGTCGCCTTGGGGGGCGAACCGACGACGATCCCCCGGCCGGTTCCTGCCGCCAATACCAATCGCGAGATGCTCGTCGCGGTGCTTGCCGCCGAGGCGCAGGCCGAGGCCGATTACATCGCCCGGGCGAAGCTCGCCGACGAACTGGGCGACAAGGGTCTCGCCGTGCAGTTGGAAGACATGGTCCGCGACGAAAGCGGGCACAAGGAAGAGACCCAGCGGATCTTGCGCGACTGGCCGTTGTAGGGACTCGACCAGAGGCGAGTCCTGAGGTCACGCCCCTTGCTGGTCGGGCATTCGATCGCCGTCGAGCCACTGTCGCTTCTTGCGCTCGTACTCGTCGCGGGTCAGAATGCCGTCCTCGTAAAGGGCGTGCAGGCGCCGGAGTTTCTCGTCGAACGGGAGTTCCGCGTCGCTTCCGTGGGCGAACGTCGCGGCCTGACGCTCGTCGACCGTGGGCAGCGTGAATTCCTGCCGGGCTTCGTCGATCGCGTCGGCGATCATCCCTCCAGTCATCCGATTCCAGGGCTCCGTATCGCGGCGCGCCTGCTCGGGGTCGAGCACGATCCCGGACCCCGCGAGCCCCGTCCGGCCGATTCCTTGCATGGCGCCGCCGACGATTATGGCGATCATCCCCAGGACGGCGCGGAGGGCCATGCTGCGGCCCCGGGCTTCAAAATCGGCGAAGTCGCCGAAGTGAAGGGCCCCCGAAACGAACACCGACAAGAACGACAAGAGCCCGACGCCGGCGACGATCATGCCGGCGGTGTGCAGGGCGCGACGTTCCGGCGGGATTTCCCGGCGGGGCATGGCGGGCCTCAGGGAGGGGGCGCGGGAGACATTGCCCGCTCACCGCGGGCGCGTCGGACCATTATCGGCCCGCTGCTGGCGGGCTGCAAATCGTTGCGAGGGCAATTCGCCCTTGATCCGAATTGCTTGGGAGAAATCCGAGGACTCTCCCGCCGCGATTGCCCGGGCGTTGAGGTACGCCGCCGCCTTCGTCTCGGCGAACGTGCCGTGGCGAACGATCAGCCCTTCCTTGTACGCCAGCTCGTCGGAATAGCCCGGCAGCAGCACCCGGTAATCGTACTTGATTCGGTTCGGCTCGATTCGATTGATGTGCCGGACGATGTTCGTCGTGCAGTTGTTGCCGACCGTGTCGTAGAACTCGGGCCGAGCGGCCAGTTCGTTCGTGCGACCCAGCACGTCTACCAACAGCCGCCGGGCCGCCTCGGGCGTGGCGGTCGTCTCGTACAGGTACACGTCTTCGCCCCGGTGGTTGGTTCGCAGCTCGATCACGTCGCGTTCGTCGGCCAGCACGTACATCAGTTCGTATTGCCGGGCGCTCCCCTTCCAGGCGGCGTAGGTTTCGCCCAGCTCTTTGCGGATTTCGACGCTCGCAGCGAGATGTTCCGGCGGGCCGTCGGGGGGGTGAAACTCGAAGCTGAGCATCGTGTGGGCCAACGCCGGCATGCCCTTGAACGGCGCCATCAGAAAATCGACCCGCTTGAGCTCCGACAACTTATAGCGCCGATTCTCGTAGCGGACGACGAACGTGTCCTCGTCGAAGTACCGGCAGTTACGGACATTGTGGACCAGAATCTCGTCGTCGTTCACGTACTCGGCGTACGACAACTCGGCCTGATCAGGCTCCCAGGTGCGCACGTTGGACGGCGCAATCATCTTGGCCACGGGGCTGCACCCGAGCGCCGCCAGCAGCGTCGATATCCAACAGAAGCGATTCATCAGCTCGCCGTGCAGGCGGCACGAGGCTCGAACAATCCTGGGTGTTCCCGTTGCGACCGGAGAGGGGCAAGAGTCTACGGTTCTCGCAGGTTCGGGGGCAGAGCGATTTGTGCGACCTGAAGCAGTGCTAGCGGAAAAGTCCTGGGCATGCCACGGCAGCGTGCTTGGCAAAGGAGATTCCAAGTGGTCGAATGAAACCGGGCGGCCGCTTCAGCAGGCGAGGGAGTTGCGATTGCTGCGCATACCTCGCTGCTCGCGTCGCCTGTGCGCAAGGGGGAGACGATGTTCCGGTTGAAGAAGACGATCCTCGCGACGGCGCTTCTGACGTCGATGGCGCCCACGGCCAGTCGCCTCGCCGTTGCGGCGCCGACGGGGGAAGAACTCGAGCGATTGTTGTTGGCCGGCAATTTGGCCGACAGCGAACAGAAGCTCGCCGCCATGCTGGCCAGCGAGCAGGCCGACGACAACGTCCGTTTGGCGTTGGGGTCCGCTAAGTTTCTCCGTGGTCTGGAACGGTTGATGCAGTCGCTCTACCGGTACGGCCTGAAGCCGGTCCAGCCGATGGGGATGCCGATTGTCCGGCTTCCCGTCCCCAACAATCCGACGCCCGTACCGCTGACCAACGACGCGTTCCGGCGAATCATCGTGGAATTCGTTCAAGACCTCGACGCCGCGGAGAAGACGCTTGCCGAGATCGATTCAGCCGACGTGCGACTGCCGCTGCATATCGGACTGGTGCGTTTGGACGTCGACGCCGACGGTCAGGCCTCGGTCGACGAAGCGTTGTGGAAGGTCCTCGCCCGAATCATGGGCCCGCGCATCGACCAGGGGACCGCCGAAGGATTCGTTGTCGCGCTCGACCTGGGGGACGTCCACTGGCTGCGCGGGTATTGTCACCTGCTGCAAGCGGCGTGCAACGCCTTTCTGGCCTACGACACGCAAGAACTCCACGACCTGACGGCGCAATTGTTCTTTCCCACGGCGACCGTGCGGTATGAATTCCTGAAAGACGATACGGGAAGAATTTGGGGGAATATCGGCGACATATTGGCGTTTATTCATCTCCAGCGACTGCCCGTCGTCGAGCCCGCGCGGATGAGTCGGGCGCGAGAGCACTTGCTCGCGACGATCGAGCAAAGCCGACAGAGCTGGCAGGCGATCCTCGCCGAAACCGACGACGAGCACGAGTGGATTCCCAACCCCAGGCAGAAGAATGCGGCCGTGCCGTTTGTCCAGATCGACGACGAAATCGTCGCCCAATGGGGGAAGGTGACCGACGAACTCGAGCTCATTCTCAAGGGGGAGCGGTTGGCGCCATTTTGGCGCGGCTCGAAGAAACAAGGGGTGAACATCCGCCGCGTGTTCGAGGAACCGCGGACGTTCGACTTGGTGCTCTGGATCCAAGGCAGCGCGGCCGGACCCTATTTGGAAGAGGGCGAGCAAACCAGCCCCCAACTCTGGCGCGAAACGATGCAACTGTTCCGCGGGCAGTTCTTCATGTTCGCCCTGTGGGTCAACTGAGCCCGCGGCGAACTCGCGGAGAACGTTACAGCCGGCAGTTGCTGATCGCCGTTTCCAGGATCGCCGTGGCGCCGAGGTGCTCCAGGCGTTCCATGATGCCGATCACCTCGCCGCGGCGAACCATCGCCCGAACGGCGAACCAGCCCGGCTCCTCCAGACGATTGACGGTCGGCGATTTGAAGCCCGGGGTGATCGTCTCGGCCTCGGCGAGCTTCGCCTCGGGGATGTTGTACTCCAGCAGCGAGTACGCCCGGGCGATCACCACCCCTTCCAGGCGGCGGGTGATCCGGTCGGCCATCGCGCCGTGCGGGGTCGCGGGGTTCTGCACGAGCACCGTTTCGTACCGGCCGATCTCGGCGAGGATCCGCAACCGGTTCGCAGCCAGGGTGCTGCCGGTCTCGACCAAGTCGACGATCGCGTCGGCGACCCCCAGAGCGATCATCACCTCGACCGAACCGGTCAGCTCGACGACGCGCGGCTCGGCCCCGTGGTCGGCCAGATAAGTGCGCGTGACGTGGGGAAAGCTGGTGGCGATCCGCGCCCCGGCCAAGTCGGCGGGCTTGTGAACGCGACTGTCCTCGGGGACGCAGATGGCGAGCCGGCAGTTGCCGACCCCCAGTTTGAGCCGTTCGACGAGGGTCGCCCCGCTCTCGGCCACCAGATCGCTGCCGGTAATTCCCAGGTCGATCGCCCCCTCGGCGCACAGCGTGGGGATGTCGTCGGTGCGGAGGAACGTGACGTCGATCGGCATGTCGCGCACCCGCGCAAACAAGCTCCGCTCCTGCCGGCGGAAGCTGAGGCCCGCTTCCTTGAGCAGTTCGGTCGAAAGCTCGGCGAGACGCCCCTTGCTGGGGACCCCGATGCGAAGGTGTTCGGTCATAGGGTTTGGCCTCAAGGCAACCGCAAAGGCACAAAGGACTCGCGTCAGCGGAGTACGCCGATCCCCCGAGCGTTTGCGACGCAGTTGCGTTCCCTTGCGGGCTTGGGTGTCTTTGTGATTAATCGGGGCTTCGCGTGCGCGAGGCCTTTTCCTCGAGGCCTGACATGCCGAAGCGACGGGCGATTTCGGCTTCGACCTCGGCGAGCGTGACGTCGCGCACGGCCAGCAGCACGAGCAGGTGATACAGCACGTCCCCCGCCTCGGCGATCGTATGGGCGCGGCCCGCTTCGCCCGGCTCGGCGGCCGCTTCGACCACTTCGGCCGCTTCTTCGGCGACTTTGGCCCCAATCTTCGGAACGCCGCCGGCCAGCAGCCGGGCTGTATACGACGTGCCGGCGTCGGCCGCGGCCTTGCGCTCGGCGATCGTCGCTTCGAGTTGATCGAGAGGGCGCATGGGCGGTTGAACAACCGGGGGGTCGGCTTGCTGGCCGCCCCGGGGAGCGACACAATGGGACCCCCGCAGGTTCGGCAATCCCGTAGTTTAGGCTGCCGGAAATGACGGGGCAATCGGCCAGATCGCGAGGGAACGAGACCGTTTGCCCCAGTCGCGGGCGGCTGGGGGCGAACAAAGAGCGCTTCCCGAGCAGGTTTCCTGGGGGCTCCGCTGCGCGACGACCCCAGTCCCCCTCCTCCCTCAGCGCAGAATTGCATCACTCCTGGAGAGGCACGGCGAACACGCGTGACCGCTGACAACCCCTTCACCGATTGCTGGTACCTGACCGGCGCGACTGCGACCGGCAAGACGAGGATTGCGCTCGCCCTGGCTCGGGCCCTCGACGCCGAAATCGTCTCGCTCGACTCGATGGCGTTGTACCGCGGCATGGACGTCGGCACGGCCAAGCCGACCCTCGAGCAGCAGGCCGTCGTGCCGCACCACCTGATCGACGTCGTCGACCCCCAGGACGAGTTCAGCGTCGCCCAGTACCTCGACCGAGCGCGCGAGGCGGTCGCGTCGATCCGCGCACGAGGCCGGCAGCCGCTGTTCGTGGGGGGGACGCCGCTGTACCTCAAGGCGCTGTTGCGGGGCCTGTTCGAGGGGCCGCCGGCCAACTGGCAGCTTCGTCGCGAAGTCGAGGCGGAGGTCGCCCGCGTCGGCGCCGCGGCGCTGCATCGTCATTTGCAAGAGGTCGACCCGGTGGCCGCTTCGGCGATTCACCCCAACGACACGCGGCGGTTGATCCGGGCGCTCGAGGTGTTCCGCGCCACGGGTCAGCCGATCAGCCATCAGCAGATGGAGTTCGACGACGGCGCCCCCGCCGCGCGCCGCCGGGTGTTCGTGCTGCAGCGTTCCCGGGAAGAACAGCATGAGCGAATCAACGCGCGGGTCGAGGAGATGCTCGCCCGCGGGTTGGTCGACGAGGTCAGCCGCCTGACCGCCGACGGTCGTCAGTTGGGCCGCACCGCAAGTCAGGCGGTCGGCTATCGCGAGGTGATCGCCCATCTGCGGGGCGAGTGGGATTACCCCACGATGGTTGCGAAGATCAAGACCCGCACCCGCCAGTTCGCCAAACGACAAGGGACTTGGTTCCGCAGCCTCAGCGAATGCCGCTTCATCGAGATCGCCGGCGAACCGGACGAACAAGCCCTCGCCGCTGAAATCATTGCCGCGGGTTGCGAGGCAATCTAGCCGACGTCGCGGCGCTCACGCCTGTTCGTCCGCCGCCAGCGCCTGCCACAACTCTTCCAGCGACTGCGGGATGACGCGGGTGGCGGCGGTGACGCCCATGAAGTTGCTGTCGCCCGACCAGCGGGGAACGAGGTGCCAGTGGAGGTGCCCCGGAACGCCCGCCCCCGCGATGCGGCCCAGGTTCAGGCCGATGTTGAACCCCTCGGCCTTGAGCAACTCGCGGTAGCGACCGACGTACTCGGTCAGCAGGTCCATCGCCGCCAAACGCTCGGCGGGGGTCAGGTCGGCCAACTCGGCGACGTGCCGCGGCGGGCAGACGAGCAGGTGCCCGTTGTTGTACGGGTAGAGATTGAGCAGTGCGAGCGCGTCGTCGCGTCGCGCGACGACCAAGTGCCGGTGGTCCGCACCGGCTGGGTCGGCGAAGCTCGCCGCGGCTCGGCAGACGAAGCAATCGCGCTTCGCCCCGGTGCGCCACGAGGTCGGTTCCAGCGGCGGCGGCGGGGCGGCGTCCCCGACGATGTAGCCCAGTCGCCACGGCGCCCACAGTCGTTCCAGATCCACGGCGAATTCCCCCGAGTCTTTGCGTGCCGAGCGGCGAGTGTAGGCGTGCTGGCGCCGGGGGGCAAGGTTCCTCTGGCCGGGGCCGGGACGGAACGCCATAATCCCGCCCCCTCTGCGCCCGAACGGTTTGCTAGCACCGGCCTTTCGCCATGCGATTTCGCGTTCAACTCGACGCCTACGCCGGGCCGCTTGATCTGTTGCTCTATCTCGTGCGGCGCAACGAACTCGACGTGCTCGACGTCCCGATCGCCGTCGTGGCCGACCAGTTTCTCGAGATCCTCGCCGTCGTCGAGCAGGTCGACGTCGACGCGGTGGGGGACTTCCTCGACATGGCCACCCGGCTCATGGAACTGAAGTCGCGGATGATGCTTCCCCGGCAGGACGAAGCGGCCGAGGAGCAACTGGTTGAGGACCCGCGACAAGACCTGGTGAAGCGGCTGCTCGAATATCGCCGGTTCAAAGAGGCGGCCGACGCGCTCGACGAGCGGGCCCGACAGTGGCGGCAGCGCTATAGCCGCCGCGTGAACGACCTCGACGAGGACCCTCGCCCGGCCGCCGACCAGCCGCTGGTCGAGATCGAGCTGTGGGACCTGGTCAGCGCCTTCGCCCGGGTGATGCGCGACAAGTCGCCCGCCAAAGCGACGAAGATTCGCTACGACGACACCCCGATTGAAGCGCACATGGACCGCATCTTCGCCCGGCTGGAGCAGGAGCCGCGGCTGGCGTTCACCGAGCTGTTCGACGCGGAACACGATCGGTCGTATTTGGTGGGGACGTTCCTGGCAGTCTTGGAACTGATTCGCCGCCGCGGGGTGCGCGTCGAGCAGGACGACCTGTTCGGCGAGATCTGGGTTCTCGCCCCCCTGGCCGCCGCGGCGGCCGCTTGAGACGGCGGGCTCGCCGCGGAGCGCGGAGGCGGTGCGATCGCGGCGGCGTCCTGTTGCATCGTCGCTCGGGCTCGTAGACTAAGGGCTCCGCTCCCCCGACGATTGCATCATGATTGAAAACGCCCCCGTCATCACTCACCAGCACGGCGATCTGACGATCGAGGGCTACTCGCGCGCCGCCGTGCAGAGCTATTGGCGGTTTCCTGAACTGTCGATCGGCTTCGACCTGGGGGGGCAGCCGTGGTCGTTCATGGGGACCGAGACGTGGTTCGTCTCGCACGGCCATCTCGACCACGTCGCGGCGTTGCCGCTCTACGTGTCGCGGCGGCGGATGATGAAGATGGAGCCCCCGGTGATCTACCTCCCCGGCGCCGCGCTGGAGCCGGTCCGCGAGATCCTGCGGCAGTTCACGCGGCTTGATCGGGGCCGTATGCCGTGCGAATTGCGCGTCGCCGAGCCGGGCCAGGAAATCGAGCTGTCGCGCGAGCTGGCGGTCACGGTCGCCCCGATGCAGCACAGCGTTCCCGCGCTGGGATACGTCGTGTGGGATCGGCGGAAGAAGCTCAAGCCCGAGTACGCCGAATTATCCGGCGAGCAGATTCGCGACCTGCGACTCGCCGGGACCGACGTGACGCACGAGATGCGACATCCGCTGGTGGCGTACGCCGGCGACACGGCGCCGGGGGGGCTCGACGGCTGCCCGGCGATGTTCGAGGCGAAGATCCTCGTGTGCGAGATGACGTTCGTCGCCCCGGACCACCGCCGCGAGAAGATTCACAAATTCGGGCACATGCACCTCGACGACTTCGTCGAGCGCCGCGACCGATTTCGCAACGAGCTGGTGATCGCCTCGCATCTCAGCACGCGCTATCACGCGTCGCGGGTGCGGAAGCTCGTCGAAAAGAAGCTCCCCGACATGCTCGACGGGCGGCTTCTGCTGTGGCTGTAACCCGCGGCGCTGAAACCCGCGGCGGGGTCCGCCACGGCGCGAAGAGCACGACGGGAACAGGACGCTGACGCGTCGCGGGGGCGCACATCCGCGACGGCCTCTTCGCTTGTTCCGACGTTCGTGCTCTTCGCAACCGAGAGTCGGGGCGGACCTACAGCGCATCGCCCGGGATGAGCCCGTCGTCTCCGATGGCGCCGAGCATGTTCAGCACGGTGGCTTCGATGCTCGTCTGAAGCGTCTTGACGTGGCCGTCCAGAAACACGAACTGCACGATCCCCGGATGCTCGCTGCCGAACTTCACGCGATCGTCGTCGGCCGAACTGCCCGCCAGTCCGTGGCGCGTCTCGGCGAAGATCGTGTGGGGGGTGTCGCCGGCGAGGAACGCGGTGTCCCCTTGCTCGTAGTGAAGCTGCTCAGGGTTGGACAGCTCCAACTGCGACGGCTTGTTCTTGTCGCCGATGACGATCGTGTTTGACAGGCCGTCGGTCACCTCGCGGGCGGAAATCTTCGAGAAACTGTAGATGGCCCCGGAACTGGCGGGCTCGGGCCGAGTGTCGAACTGAACCCCGTCGTCACGCCCCGAGGTCGAGTTGAGCATCCCCATCATGTAGTTCGTGCCGGCGCAGACGGCGTAGTCGCCCAAGGCGGCCACGCCCCGCTTGTCGGCTGCGGGGGGAGCGTCGTTGTTGTCGAAGTCGCGATCGGCCGCGGCGACGCGCCGACTGGGGCAGGCGAAGGTCTCGATCGGATTCCGCATCGCCGGGGCGTTGACCATCTCGTCGACCCGCTGAGTCGGAACGAAGGAGCGGAACACGCTGTCCGCCTCCATGAACGGCAGCAGCAGGAACGACCACGACACAGCTTGCTGGTCGGTGCGATTGCGGCCCGTGGGGTACGTCTTCTTGACGTCGTGGTGAGTCTGGACCGCAAGGCCCATCTGCTTGAGATTGTTCGAGCAACTGTTGCGGCGGGCCGCCTCGCGCGCGGCCTGAATGGCCGGCAACAACAGCCCCACCAGCACGCCGATAATGGCGATCACCACCAGCAATTCTACCAGAGTGAAACCACGAGACGTCGCCGCTTGTTTGACGCGAACCATAACGAAACCCTCGGGGGTGAATCAGCGGCGCGCAAAGCTCGCCGAACGACTCGACGAACAGCGCCGCGCACAACGCGAACACTATGTTACCGGATCAGTTCGTCCGGCCGGTCGGGCCTTTCGCGCAGCAGAATCGCGCGAGGGCGCAAGACAATCGAGGCGGGGTCAATCCAGGTGGGAAAGGGGCCATCGTCGCTGTCGACGACCTCGCCCCAACCTACGCCAAGCGTTCCGTGGGCGGCAAGGCGAAATTCGCGTCGCAACCGTGCGATCGGGCACACTACGGCGCATCGCGTCGTCGGCCGGTGCGCAATTCGCCGCTCGTCGGCAAAGGCTTGTTCCAGCAACGGGAGGGCGAGGCTCTGCCCAGAGCGCGACGCTCGAGCCCCCCCTTCGGCGGAGCCTGCCGCTCCCGCGTTCGCCGGACGGATGCGAACGTGCGGATCCCCTCGACGAGCGTGAGCTAATCCGCGGGTGCGAGCGTCACTTCACGACGACGAAGCTGTTGCCGTAATCCCCCGAGCGCCCGGCGCAACTGGGGTCGTTCTTCCAGTGCGTGCCGTCGAGGACGAACTTGTACTCATGCCGACCGGGGGGCAGCGTGAGCGCCAGCGAGTAGTACCCGTCGGCGTCGGGGCCTTCCATCGCTTGCCCGGCAGGTTGCCAGTCGTTGAAGAACCCCGCCAAGTACACCTTCTCCGCGGGTTCCGTCGGGCGATAGCGGAACGTCACGCGACTTTTGCCGTCGGGCTGCGGTTCGATCTTCGGCGGACTTAACCGGAGATCCTGATCGGCTGCGGCGACGTTCATCGTCCCCAGCATCATCTCCTCCCACGTCTGGTCGCCCCAGTAGACGACCGCCGTCGGATCGGGATTGAGCGGGTTCTCGGCCGAGTTGTCGAAATGCCCCTCCATGTCGACCACGGTCCCCTGCGGCAATCGCGGCGGCGTCTCGAACATGTAGACGTTCTGCCAATTGAAGTCGTAGCGCGGCACGTCGAGCAAGATTTCGTTCCGACCGTCGGGATACCGCGCCGTCACACGGAAACTCTTCCCGCGGTAGTGCATGTGCGGGGTCAGGCAATACACCAGCAAGTCGCGCGGCGCCTCGTACTTCGCCTTGACGACGTAGTCCGGGTCGCCCGGCGGGATGAGGAACTTGGGGTTGATCGCCGCGGCGGTCGTCACCTCGCGCACGACCTCCTTCGGATCGGCAAAGAACACCCCTGCCTCGCTGACGTCGGTCTGCGGCGAGCCGTTGGGGGTGTAGTGAACCTGGAACACGAACTTCGACCCCGCGGGAACGCGGACCGCTTGCGTCGGCGGGCCGACGATCGGCGGCATCCCCGGGGCGAACGCCGCGACCGCGCGGAACAGCGCATCCTCGCCGCGCCACTTTCCCTTGCGCTCCGGCGGCAGCGAGAACATGATGATGTGGTGCACGACCTCGCGATTGCCGGGACGCGCCTCGGCCCCGCGAATCCAGACGTCCTCGGCGAACCCCGGATCGACGACGAAGTACTTGTACTCGACCGTTCCCTGGGCCGGCACTTCGAACGGTTCGGGCATCTTGTAGATCGCGTCGGGCTGGCCCATTTGCCAGCCGTCGGTGAATTCCGGCAGCGGCGGCGCCTTCGCCAGATCGCCGCTGGGGGTTCCCGCCTCGACCCACTGTCGGAACAACTCCTTCTGTTCGTCCGCCATGCGGGCGTCGTTATGGAATTTGCCGTACGCCGGGTTGGCGTGCCAGGGGGGCATGCGGCTCTGATCGATCGTCTCGAGCGCCGTCTCGGCCCACGCCGCCGCGTCGTCGTAGTTGGTCAGCGCGAACGGGGCGATTTCGCCCGGGCGGTGGCACTTCACGCAGTGCTCGTTAAGGATCGGCGCCACGTGCTCGGCGTACGTCACGGCGCCGGTCGCGACCGCCTCGCGCGGCGGGCTGATCAGGCAGCCCACGGCATCGGTGCGCGGCAAGTCGATCGGCGCGCCGGTCATCAACGCATCGATCGCCGAGCGGAGATGCTCAGTGGTCGCCTTGAGCCGCGCGGAGCCGACGCCGTACTGGTCGTCGATGCGGCCCCGATAGCGAACCACCCGGTCGGCGTCGAGCACGAACGCCTCGGGAGTGCGCGTGGCGCCGAACTGGGCGGCGATCTTTCCGCCCGGATCCTTGAGCACGGGGAACTTGATGCCGTGCTTGTTCGCATAGACGGCGATCTCCTGAAGCGAGTCCTGCTGATTGGCGTTGACGCCGACGATTTGCACCCCTTGGTCGCGGTAGGCGACGTCGAATTCGGCGAGCCGGGCCCCGTAGAGCTTCGCCAGCGGGCACTCAGTCCCCAGAAACACGACGACCACGACCGGCTTGTCATGCCAATCGGCGAGCGACCGCTTGGCGCCCAGGTGGTCGTGCAGCGTGAAGTCGGCGATTCGCTGTTCGAGCGCGACCGTCGCGTCAGCCCCTCGGCCGCTCGTCACGACGAATACGATGCTCGCGCCGACCGCCAGCGACAACAATCCACACCGCAAGGAACTTCGCATCCGTCGCATCGCGTCACGCTCCGCACAGGTTCAATCGATGGGCCCGACGAGGATTGCATCCTACCGCAAGCCAGCGCCCCGGGGCAAACGCGGCAGCAGGCGAGTGCCTGAGCGATTGCGTACGAATTCCCGGCATTTTGCGTTCGCTCCGGCGCCGGTCGTTCACGCCTGAGCGCGAACTTCGATCGTGGTACCAATCGCCCAATTGATGGGTGGCTGGGGTCGAACGAAGCGAGCCCCCAGGGGCTCCGCTGCGCTGCGACTCCAGGCGCCCTTTCAAGGGCGCAAACGGCATGGCTACCCGAACTTCCCCCCGCTCGCCAGCGGGGCGAGAGGCTCTATAATCGATGCGTTGCGCCCCGCGGTTTGTTTCTGGATTGGTTCGAACAATGCTTGCTTTGCCGGAAAAAACCGTCTGCGAGTTCTTCGCCGGCATCGGATTGGTTCACGAGGGCCTGCGCCCCGGCGGGTGGCGGTGCGTGTACGCCGGCGACATTGATCCCAAGAAGCACGACATGCACCGCGGCCACTACGGCGCCAGCGACCTGTTTCACGAAGGAGACATCTGGAACACCGCGGAGGTCCTCGAGCGAATCGCCGTGCCGCCGGCGTTGGCGACCGCGTCGTTCCCCTGCACCGATATGTCGCTGGCCGGCAAGCGCCGCGGGCTGGCCGGCGCGCAAAGCGGCGCCCTGTTCGGGTTTCTCCAAGTGCTCGAAGCCTTGGCCGAGGAACGCCCCCGAATGGTCCTCCTGGAAAACGTGCCGGGGTTTCTCACTTCGCATGGGGGCGAGGATTTCGCCGTTGCGGTTCACGAACTCGCCGACTTAGGATACTGGCTCGACGCGTTCCTGGTCGACGCACGTTGGTTCGTCCCGCAGAGCCGGCCGCGCATGTTCGTCGTCGGCTACCACGAATCGATCCTTGGCCCGCCGCTGGCGATTCGCCGCGAGAGCCCCGAATGGTTCGCCGTCGACGACGCTTGGCAGCAGGCCGTGCGCCGCAGCGGCAAGATGCGGCCCGTAAACCTGTTGCGGGCGATCCAGCGGACCGAACTGCCGACCGGGTGGGCGACCGTCGACGCCGGATGCCCTCCCCAGCGACAGTACGAGCTGGCCGACTTTCTCGACGCCGACGACGCCCAGCCTTGGTGGGACGCCGTCGAGACCGATCGGCATGTCGCGATGATGTCGCCTCGGCATGCCCGAGAGGTCGAGTCGCTGGTGGATGATCCGCGGCGGGTGACGCTGCTCACGGCGTTTCGGCGGGTGCGCGAGGGACAGCAGCGGATGGAGGTCCGCTTCGACGGAGTCGCGGGTTGCCTGCGCACTCCCCGCGGCGGCAGCGCCAAGCAAATCGTGCTGGCTGCGGGGCGCGGTCAATTGCGGCTCCGCTGGATGACTCCCCGCGAATACGCCCGCCTGCAAGGGGCGCCCGACTACACCCTGCCCGGCAACACGATCCAGGCGCTGTTCGGCTTCGGCGACGCGGTTTGCGTTCCGGCGATCCGCTGGATCGACGAGCACATGCTCACCCCGGTTTGGGATGGAGCGGTCGAGCGCGCCGCACAACCGCCCGTCAGCCGGCGACCAACCGTCGTCGCAGTCGGGGGGAGTTGTTAGCGGTCCGTGACGCTTGGTCCGTTGTCCGGAGGATTGATTGCGGATTATTCGCTTCTCCTCGAAACTTCCCTCTCGCCTCTCCCCTTCCCCATGGACGTCTTTACTCCCGCTGTGCGGAGTCGCGTGATGCGCTCCGTGAAGTCGGCCGACACGACCCCGGAACTCGTCGTGCGGCGGATCGTTCACGGGTTGGGGTATCGTTACCGCCTTCACGGTCGCGACCTGCCGGGCTCGCCGGACTTGGTGCTGCCGCGGCACAAGAAGGCGATTTTCGTCCACGGCTGCTTTTGGCATCGCCACCGCTGCCCGAACGGGCAATCGACCCCCGCGACGCGCGTCGAGTATTGGCAAGCCAAATTCGCCAAGAACACGGCTCGCGACGCCGCCAACCTCCGCCGCCTCCGCCGCGCCGGCTGGAGCGTGTTGGTCGTTTGGGAATGTCAAACGAAGGCCTCCAAGTCCGCTGCGCTGGTCCGTCGCTTGGAACGGTTCTTGTCTCAGCCCGAGGCGCCGAGACTGCAGAGGAAACGCAGTTCACGCTGAAACGCGACGGCACGACGAGCACGACGAATCACTCAGGCACACGCCTCCGCCCTTCCTCCGCGATCTCCGCACAGTTGCGTGAGATGACGTTGTTTGCCGCATGAACGACCCGCTCTCCCTTTCCGCTCGCCAGCGAACCGCGTTTCGCAAAAAGCTGCTGGCATGGTTCGCAGAGCACGCTCGCGATTTGCCGTGGCGGCGCTCGCGCGATCCGTATCGCGTGTGGCTCAGCGAGGTGATGCTGCAGCAGACGACCGTCGCGGCGGTGAAGCCGTACTTCGAACGGTTCATCGCCGCGTTTCCGCAGGTTCAGGACCTGGCCGCGGCGGACGAACAACAGGTGCTGCGGATGTGGGAGGGGCTGGGGTACTATCGCCGGGCCCGGGGGCTGTTGGCCGCGGCGAAGAAGATCGTCGCCGAATTCGACGCGGCGTTTCCCCGCGACGTGCCGACGCTGATGACGCTGCCCGGCGTGGGGCGCTACACGGCCGGAGCCGTCGCGTCGATCGCGTTTGACGCCAAGGCCCCGATCGTCGAGGCGAACACGATCCGTGTATTAAGCCGGCTCGTCGGCTATCGCGAGGACCCCTTGCGCACCGCGGGGCAGAAGCTGCTGTGGCGCGTCGCCGAGGATCTGCTTCCCGACAGCGACGTCGCCCGGTTCAATCAAGCGATGATGGAACTGGGCTCGCTCGTCTGCACGCCCCAGGCGCCGAAGTGCCGCGCGTGCCCCGTCGCGACGTACTGCGCGGCGAACCGCCTGAGTTTGCAGGATCAAATTCCCGCGGCGACGCGCAGATTGGAGTTCACCGCCGTCCGCGAGGCGGCGGTCGTCGTTCGCTCCAACGGCAGCGTGCTCATGCGCCAATGTCCTGCGGGCGAACGGTGGGAGGGCCTGTGGGATTTCCCGCGGTTTCCGATCGACGCCGAGGGGCCGCTGTTCGTCGCCGAGGAGTTGGCGAAAAAAGTGCGCGAACAGACCGGCGTCGCCGTTGCGGCGGGGCCGCTGGTGAAGACGCTCAAGCACGGCGTGACGCGCTATCGGATCACGCTGGAATGCTACGAAGCGACTCGATCCGGGGGCCGGGTGCGCTCGACCGCGGAACGCCCCGTACGCTGGACGCCGCTGGCGGAACTCGCCGATCTGCCGCTGAGCGTCACCGGCCGCAAGCTGGCGGCGTTCGTTGCCGAGAAGGTCTCGCGCAGCGGCGCCGAGGGACCGGAGAAGAAACGCCGAGTTTGAGTTCGATCATGCCGGCGTACTCGATCCCACATCCTCGCCGATTGCTGCGCGAGGCGAAGGCGGCGAAGTTCAATACGCCACGTCGACCCACCGCCGCTCGCGGCTGCTGGCGAGCATGGCGTCGCAGATGGCGATCTCGTTGTGGCCGTCGACGAACGTCGCAAAGTCTCCCCCGGGGCGCGTCCCCGCGATGTGCCCGTACACGTTGCGGAACAGGTTCTTGGGGCCGTCGGGGTACGCCTCGTTGTGTCCGCCCGGGTAGTGGGCGTACTCGCGGACGCTTTCGTGCAGCAGGCTCGGATCCTTGAGCATGACCTGGTTCGGTCCGCTACGGCGGCCGATCCATAGCTCGTTGGGCGTTTCCTGATCCCATGCCAGCGCGCACTCGGCGCCGTCGATCTCGAACGACAGCCGATTCTTCCGCCCCGCGGCGCATTGGTTCACCGTCATCACGCCGTGGGCGCCCGAGTCGAACTCCAGCAGCACCGACGCGTAATCCTCGGTGTGAATCGGCACGTCCTCCAACTGCTCGGGCGTGAGAACCTTGCCCGCGTATGTCTCGACCTCGACCTTGGGCCGTTTCCGCACTGGGTGAATCGTCACCAGATCGGCCATGACGCGAACGATCTTCAGCCCCGTGACGAACTGCACGAGATCGCACCAGTGGCTGCCGATATCGGCGATCGCGCGGCTGTCGCCCGACATCTCCGGCACGAGCCGCCAGTTCCAGTCGGTTTCCTGGTGGAGCCAGTCTTGCAGGTAGCTGCCGTGGATCGCCAGCACCCGGCCCACTTCGCCGGTGGTTTGGCACATCGCCCGGGCCTGCTGCACCAGCGGCATATAGCGGTAATTGAAGTCGATCGCGTTCACGACGCCGGCCGCTTCGGCGAGCCGCACCAGCTCGCGCGATTCGTCGCTGTTCATCGCCAGCGGTTTCTCGCTCACCACATGCTTGCCCGCGGCGAGAATGTCGCGATTGACCTCGAAATGAAGGTGGTTGGGCGTGCAGTTGTGAACGACCTGAATGGCGGGGTCGGCGAGCAACGCTTTGTAATCGCCGTACGCCTTGGGGATGTTCAACTCGTGCGCCTTGCGCTCGGCAAGGTCTTGCCCCCGCTCGGCGACCGCCGCAACCTCGACGCATCCCAGCCGGCGCAGCGCCTCGACATGCGCGGGGCCGATGAAACCAGTGCCGATGACGCCAGCTTGGATGAGGGGCATGAGCGGGGGAAGAAGTCGGAGGATAGGGGCAAAAAAGTACGACGACGAAATAGCCAATTGTCCGTGGCCTGCGCCGAGTTGCAAGGAGCGCCCGCGGGGCGGTCGTCCGCTTGAGAGAAGCAAAAAGCCGCGGCCTCCCTCAGGTCGCTGGCAGCGACGCGGCTGGCGTTTAATCCCGTGGCCGGTGGTGCAGGTCGTACTTCCACCGCCCCAGCCGATCCCGCTCGCGGGTCAAACGGAACTCGCGCTCGAACACGGGCGAATACGCCCAGCCGTCGACGAGCGGGGCCCCTTGATAACCGCCGTCGGCCCGCACCAGCAATTGAAAGTCGATCGCCTCGCCGCGGGCGTCGATCAGCCAGTATTCGCGAATACCGGCCTTGTGATAGGCTGCGCGAAGGTGCTTTGTGTCTTTCTCGACGGACGAATCGCTGACGATCTCGCAAACCCAATCGGGGGCGCCGACGAGTTCCATGTAGCGATCGTCGTTGACGCTCCCCGCCGGAGGCGCAAGGGCTCCAGACTCCAATGTCTCCCAAGTTGCAAACAATGCGTCGGGTTCGTTGGATACGCCTGCCGTCGCGTTGGTGATCAATCCGCCGTCGGGATAATACCGGCCCCGGTCAAATTGCCGTACCAGCGGTCCTAATGTCGAATTCAGGGACTCCTTGATCGCCACATGCAAGTCGTAACGCTCCGGGCTCATGTCAATAATTACTCTTCCGTTGACGAACGTGACTCGTCCTCTCTCGGGAAAATCGTCGGAGTACACCCAGGCCCGATAGTCGTCGAGCGTCATTTTCGTCGCGGGAACGACGATGACCGGCGGGGCGTGCAAGTTGGCGAGATCGACGGAAGCCATGATTGCAGTATAACCGATGAGGAGAATCCAGGAGCACAATCTCATTCGACTCGGCACGATTGCAGCGAGCGGCGGGGGGCGTAAGCATCCTGTTTAAGCGACACAACAGGGGGCTTACGCTCCCCCGCTCGCCACGCTATTCAATTCTCTCCACGCTCGCCCATGCGCCGGTTTCGATCGACTTGTCGACCGCCTCGAGCACCGCGACGCATTTGGCCCCGGCGAGGAAGCAGGGACTGGCGCTTTTGTCGTTGGCGATTGCTTGCACCAAGTCGGCCGCCGCGTTGGCGAACGTGTGGTCGTAACCCATCATATGCCCCGGCGGCCACCAAGCGCCGGCGTACGGATGGCACCCCTCGGTGGCGATGATTCGTCTGAATCCGCGGGCGTGCTCGGGGTCGCTCGTGCTGTAATACTCCAGCGTGTTGAGATCCTCGAAGCACCAGGCAAGCGTCCCCTTGCTGCCGTTGATCTCCCACCGGTTGAAGTTCTTCCGCCCCGGCGCCATGCGGGTCGCCTCGAAGCTGCCGATCGCCCCGCCGGCGAACTTGGCCAGAAACAGCGACGCGTCGTCCACCGTCACCCGCTCGGTCCCTTCGCCGGCCGTTGCGGTAAGGCCCGAGGAAGTCCCCTCGGCGGGGCGTTCGGTGACGAAGGTCTTTTTCATGCCGACCGCCTCGGCAATGTCGCCGACCAGGTAGCGAGCGAGGTCGATCGAGTGGGCCCCCAGGTCGCCGTGGGCCCCGCTGCCGGCCGCATCGGCACGCAGGCGCCAGTTCATCGGAAACTGGGGATCGACGAGCCAGTCCTGCAGGTAGGTGAACCGCGCGTGGCGAATCTCGCCAATCTCCCCCGCGGCGATCATCTGCTTGGCGAGCGACACCGCGGGCGTCTTGCGGTAATTGAAGTTGACCATGTGCTTCACCCCCGCGGCCCGCACGGCGGCAAGCATCTCGCGAGCCTCGGCCACGGTGAAGGTCAGCGGCTTTTCGCAGAAGACGTGCTTGCCCGCCTTCGCCGCCGCAACGGCGATCTCGCAGTGCGTGCTCCCCGGGGTCGAGATGTCGACGACGTCGACGTCGGGACGGGCGACGACCTCGCGCCAGTCGGTCGCCGAGTCCTCCCAACCCCACCGGTCGGCGAACTCGCCGACCGCGGCGGCGTCGCGACCGCAAACGACCTTCATCACCGGTTGGGCGGCGAGATCGAAAAACCGGCTCGCCGTCCGCCACGCCTGACTGTGGGCCCGGCCCATGAACTTGTAACCGATCAGGGCGACATTCAACGTTTTCGCAGGCATCGCGGGGCTCCGGCGGAATCGCTACGGGGGGACAATCGCGGCATCGTGCACGACAAGAGCGGCCCATTTTAGCGGTTCCCGCGGCCCCGTGCAGCGGGGCCGCCGGGGGTAGTAATGCCATTTGCGGCCGTGGAAGGGTGGCTGGGGTCGCAGCGCAGCGAAGCCCCCAGGGAATCCGCTGGGGGCTCACTTCGTTCGACCCCAGCCACCCATCAATTTGGCAAATGGCATCACTACCCCGCCGGGCCCTCCGTGCAACGGCAATGTCCTTCAGTTTGAACCGCCAACGACGCCAACAGCCTCAAGGGGAGGTTCGGCTTCCGCGTCAATCGGCGTTTCTCCGCGGTTCGCTGGGGGAAGCATTTCGGGTGCTCGAACCCGGCAGGCGCCGCCCGAACTTCGCGCGGAATTTGCTCGGGCTTCACACGATCTCCATACGGCGGAGCTAAAACGTCGTCGCACCCGGAGGGGACATCCTGAGATCCGCCGGCCGGGGCCGAGTTCGTCGCGACGCGATGCCCGCCTCAGTGCCTTGACCACGTCGCGCGGCTCGGCCCCGGTTTTACTGCCAGCCAACAGGAGCTGCCACGCCCATGCAACGACGTCTGCGGCCCGAGTACTTGCCGACGCCGCGGGAGATCGCCCGCCTGTGCGCCGTGATCCGCGATTCTTGGAGCCCCTCGGAACGTCGCCGACGGACCGTCGACCGCGATTTGCTCATCGCTCACGAGCCCGCCTGGATGCCGCCGACGATCGACACCGCCTCGTGCTTGGCTCGCGTGCGCCACGCGGCGCTGGAACACTCGGCGTAGGCGGATGCGCCGGCCCCGTCGGTTCTCAGGCTTTGAGCAAAGGGACGGGCACGCAAATCGAAAGCGAAGAGATCGCCCCAGAGGCGACGTTCTGCGCACTTGCCTGTCTCCCTTAATCAACCCAACGCCTCATGCCCAACGTCTCGTACCCTGCGGCGAACTGATCCGCCAGTCGCGCGGGGTCGAACGTCTCGGCCGCCCGTCGCCGGGCCTCGTCGCCGAGTTGCTCGCGCAGTGTTTCGCTCTGAAACAAATCGTCCGTCGCTCGGGCGACCTCGGCTCGATTTCCCAGCCTCACGATCTTCGCCGCGGTTTGGTCGGGGCCCAGGGCCTCGCGGTGGGGGGGGGCGGCGGACGCGACGATCGGCAATCCCGCGAGCATCGCCTGCACCATCCCCGCGGGCGCTACGGCCGCCGGGCCAAGCTGCCAGTACGCCTCCGCAGAGGCCAGCGCTTGAGCCAGGGCTTCGGGCCGTTCGTCGACGACGACGCACCCCGGTTCGCTCACCTGATCGGCGTAGCGCCGCAGGTGTTCCGCGGCGGGACCCGTACCGGCGATCACCAGCCGCGCCGCGGGGTGAAGCACGCGCACCAACTCGTAACACCAGATCGCATCGTCGAACCGAGCCCACGGGTGCAGGTCTCCCGCGGTCGCGAGGACGCGCGCTTCCGCGGGAAATCGCCACGTCGCCAGCAGCTCGCCCCGCTCCCCGACGGGTTGTTGCAGCGGCGCGACGGGCGTCGGGACGATCGCGATCTCCGTCCGTTCGACGCCGCAGCTTGCCAGCCAGTTTCGCGTCGCTTCGTCCGCGGCAAACCACCGTTGCACCTGCCCCAGTACCGCCTTGACCAAGGTCGCTCCCCAGGGCGGCAGCGAATCGCGCATGTCGCACGACGTCGCCAGCGGCACGAGCGGCGAGCGGGGTCGCGTGAGCGTCGCCGCCATGAGCGCGGAGATCCCCCAGGCGTGGATCGCCTGCGGCTCGGACCGTCGCAGCAATCGGGCAAGCCGCCCGAGCATGATGGGATCGACATGGCTGCGTCCCGCGAGCGACGTCGTCGGGACCCCCTGCCGCCGCAGCGCGACGCCGCACGCCGGCTCGCACCCCAGCGGGACGAGCGACGTCCTCCACCGCGCCGCGGGAAGTTGCCGAGCCAGCTCGCCGACCCCGGCCGCCGCGTCCTCGCGATCGCACACATGCAGCACATGAACGGGGGAGACCATCAAACGCTAACTCCGAATCGCAATGGCAAATTCAAGTCGACCATTCCTTGTTGAGCTGGTTGCCCCGAAATGCAGAATTCAAACCCGGAGACACGGCGTGCACGGAAAGTTGTTCCACGGCTCCCGACGACCGGCGCCTGCGACAATCCTCGTGGAGACGCCGACTCGTCGATTCTCGGCGACCTCCGTGTTTTTTGTGAGATCTTCGCTTCCGGAGGCCATCGTTGCCCGGGCCGTCTCGCGGGGGCTGACGGGCTCCCGCGGCGACGGTAGTCTGTCGGGATGAACTCCGCAACCGGCGCCTGGACGACGCTCACCCTGGACGGGCGTCCGTGCCATGCCTACCAGCCCCCCGCTCCCTCGCCGCACGGGTATGCGGTGCTCTACCTGCACGGCGAGCATGTGACGTCGCTGGCGGAATTCCCGGCGTTTGGGCGGCTGTTCGACCAGTTCGGACTGCGCTGCCTCTGCCCAGTGGCCGAGCGCAGTTGGTGGAGCGACCGCCTTTGCCCGGATTTCGACCCCGCGAAGTCGGCCGAACGGTACCTCCGCGAGGACATACTGGCCTGGCTTGCCGAGCACTGGGGCGTGAAGCCCCCGCAGATCGCCCTGTTGGGGACGGGCATGGGGGGGCAAGGGGCGTTGCGGCTTGCGTACAAGCATCCCAACACCTTCCCGGTCGTCGCGGCAATCGCCCCGGCGGTCGATTTCCATCGGCGGCTCGAAGCGGGCGACCCGACCCTCGTTCAGATGTACCGGGACGCCGAGGATGCCCGCCAAGACACGGCCACGCTTCACATCCACCCGCTCAACTGGCCCCGTCGACAGTGGTTTTGCTGCGACCCGGCGGACGACGCTTGGTACGACGGCGTCGACCGCTTGCGGATGAAGCTCTACTCGCTCGGCGTGCTGCACGCGTGCGATCTCGACACGTCCGCGGGCGGGCATTCTCCGAGCTACTTCGAGCACATGGCTCCCGCGGCCGTCGAGTTCCTGGTGCAATCACTGGAGAGCGAGCGACTGAGAATGCAAACGTCTGCGGAATAGACTCGTCGCAACACGCGCTCCGCCGCCGCAGAAACCGACATCCCAACTCCCCCGGACCAACGGTCGGCTTGTAACGGTTGCACGGCCTCGGCAGCACGGAGGCGGGGTTGCGTTTTCTCGACGGGTCGTGGCGCCGGCGTCTCCTTTTTGCCGCATTGGATGCATGCAAAATCACTATTAATGCGTCCATGTGCAGTTGTTGCGTCTCCTAGCTCACGCAGCACTCCTCCAGAGGGGGGCGAAACGCGAGCGAGTGATTTGACTTTGGTCATGGGCGGCATACGGTTTTTACGCCAAGGTCGACGGGCTTGTTGCGGTTTTCCGCGTGAGCGCGATTCTGCCTGGGCCGAGTCCTGGCGGCCGATCGACGACGAGGGAGGATGCGCGCACCTCCCCTCCTCGGAGTTGACGGCGCTCGAAGGGCGTCCGACCTGCCGCTGCCCGTCGTCCGCTTCCCTGCGGCGACGATTCACGATTCGCGGAGTCCGACTGATCCTGACAGCCGTCCCGACAAATTGCCGCATCCCGAGGCGAGTGCCATGAGCACGACCATGGTGGCCGATGCCCACGTGATAGAGTTTGACGAGCTCTTGGATCGCTGTTTAGGCAATCTGGAACTCATGGAGCGGGCCATCGAGGCGTTCGTCGCCCAGTTTCCCGCCGAGCTCGATCAGGTGGAAGACGCGCTGGCCCGAGGCTGCAAGACCGAGGCGGCCGCCGTCGCTCATCGGATGAAAGGGTCCGCCTCGAACATTTCGGCGACTGCGCTGGTGACGGAAATCGCGAATCTCGAAACGGCCTCGCTCCGCAGCAGCGGAGACTGTGCGACGCAATCGTGCTCGCGACTCCGCTCGGAATGGGAGCGACTGCTGCAAGCCATCGGTTGAACGAATCGCGGCCGTCGCCGCGCGTTTGACGACCGACCTCAACGAGACGCCCGTTATGCAAGTTCTGGTCGCAGACGACGATCCCATCTCGGTGATGATGCTCGAGGGGGTCCTCACAAACCTCGGGTACTCCGTCGTCGTGGCCAAAGACGGCATCGACGCCTGGGAGAAACTGCGCCGTTGCGATTGCCGGATCGTCGTCTCCGATTGGGAGATGCCCGGCATGGACGGCCTGGAGCTGTGCCGCCGAATCCGCAGCCGAGACGTCGGCTCGTACGTTTACGTCATCCTGCTGACCTCGCGTCGCGGATCGCAGAATCTGGTCGAAGGGCTCCGCGCCGGCGCCGACGACTTCGCCACCAAGCCGTTCGATTCCGCCGAGCTTCGGGTGCGCATGTACGTGGGCGAACGGATCGCCTCGATGGAGAGTCGCGATCTCGTGATCTTCACGCTCGCCAAGCTGGCCGAGTCGCGCGATCCGGAAACCGGGTCTCACCTCGAACGGGTCCGCGAGTACGTCCGCACCCTGGGCGAACGCCTGGCGACCCACGCGAAGTACCAAAGCGAGATCGATCCCGACTTCATCCGAATGATGTACCTCACCAGCCCGCTGCACGACATCGGCAAGGTGGGGATCCCCGACAACGTGCTGCTCAAGCCGGGCAAGCTCACCCCCGAAGAAATGGACTGCATGAAGCAGCACACGATCATCGGGGGAAAAACGCTCGACGCGGCCCTCCGCTCGCATCCGTCGGCGTCGTACCTGCGGATCGCGCGGGACATCGCGTGGACGCATCACGAGCGGTTCGACGGCACGGGGTATCCCAGCGGACTTGCCGGGAATCAAATCCCCCTGTGCGGCCGGATCATGGCGGTCGCCGACGTGTACGATGCGCTCACCACGAAGCGGGTCTACAAAGAGGCGATGCCCCACAGCGAGGCCAAAGAGATCGTCCTCGCCGGCGCCGGCACGCAGTTCGACCCCGTCGTCGTCGAGGCGTTCCTCGAGAGCGAAATCGAATTCCTCCGCATCAAAGAAATGATGGAGGATTTCTGCAATCCCGACGGCGGCGAGGAGATCGACTCCCCGACCCTGGCGAACTCGCTCAATTGAGCTGACGGGTCTCCGCCGGAGTCGCGACGTCGACGCTCGCCGGGCGCGGCGTCTCGACGTGAGCGGCGTCGACGCGCTCGATCGCGACGGCGCGGGCCGCGAAGTTCATGATGATCCCCGTGGCGTCGCGCTCCATCGTCAATTCTTCCGGCTTGTAACCGGCGTCGAGGAACAACTGCCGGCAATCCTCTTCCTCGCGTTCCAGGAAGAACCAATCGACGAGCCATTGATAGTCGGTCTTGTCGTAGCAGTTCATGTCCTTGAAGGCGACGTACAGAACGCCCCCGGCCTTGAGCATCTCGCGCCAGCCCTTGAACATGGCGATCAGCTGCCGGTCGTTAAGATAGTCGCACAGCCCGACGCTGTAGACCACGTCGTACTTGCCGTGCTCGGCGATGAACTTCGCCGGGGCCTGCATCCGCAGGGCGTTGTAGCGGACGAACTCGTACGCCAATCCCTCAGGAGCCGGGGAAAGGGCTCGTTCGGCAAACGACAGCGAGTCCTCGTCGTAGTCGACGAACGTCACCCGCACGTTCTTGCCGGCGGGAATCTCGATCCCGTCGGCAAATTCCCGGCACGGACCGCAGGCGATGTCGACGACCGCCACGTCCCCTTCGCGAGCGGCGATTTCGTCGCTCAAGAACCGTTGAAGGGCGTTCTTGCGGGCCGGCACGGCACGGCCGAGCTCCGTATCCAAAAAGAACAAATCAAGGTAACCGCCCAGGCCGGACGATCTGGGCTGCGCTTCGTAAATCGTGGTCAGCATTTGATAATCGCCGGCGTAGCCTTGAGGCTTCGTCCGGGCGTGATTCATCATCCAGCTTTGGGAAAACCACGGGGCGATCACCTCCTGAAATCGCTGTTGAACGTCCCGAAGCACGGTGTCGTTCAGGCCGATTTCGCCCTCCAGTTGCTTGCAGGCAGACCGAATCTGGTCGAGCAAATCCAGCAACTCGCGATAGCGAGCGTTGCGAGTCGGTTGCTCGTTCGGATCGATCTCCGACTCCAACCGAGCAAGTCCTTCGGTCAACGCCGCCACGTCGACTGCAAAGAAATTCTCAACAACTTCCGGCTGATAAGCGATGGACATGTGCGGCGGCTCCGATTGGGGATTGCGTCGAACCTGGCGCGGGATAGGAGGATTCGGCAACGTCGCAAGCGACGTGCATGTCGCGTGCAAGCGGCTCGTCGCAGCTTGCGATTCTCCCCTTATACTTGCTCGCAAGAGTCGACTCAATTTTTTTCTGACAATTCGAAACAAGTTGCAGGCAAGAATCCGAGTCGCGCGTTGGCGCATTCCTCAGCGTGCATCAGGTCTTGTTGCGCGTGAGACTCGACGCGATCGTTTTGTCTTATCACGGTCGTCGCCCTTTCTCATCGAGGCGCCGCGACGCTGTTGCAACATTTCGAAATGCTCAAAACGCAGCGGCGATGCGCGTCGCGAGCTTCCAAGTCCTAGTCGTCATTAGCGTTACGATCGGACCGGTTGGAATGCCGGATTCCGCAAACCCCCCTGCGTGGGGGGAGTTTGAGCGATCGCCGGAATGCCCCGCTGCGAGGGGGGGCTATGGTTGTTTGAATATCCCTGCGCGTCCCGAATCGACTCCCCCCGCCGTATTCCCTTGAGCAGCGATGAGCGACCAGCAGCGCATTGCCAAGGTCGAATCGGAGCGCGGCGAGCCGAATCAAGGCTCCGACGCCGTCCGCCGTCTCGGCCCGGCGATTGAGGAAGCCTTCGGCGACCGCTTCGTGCCGGTCGGTCTCCTGCGCGAGACGGCCAGCTATGTGGCGCTCGAAGCGCGCCAGCGAGATGACGGCGCGCGCCGCGTGATCAAGGCGTTTCCCGAGTCGCGCATGCCTCCCGGCGTGCGGCTGCGACTCGACCGCGACCTGCCGCTGTTGAAGCGGATCGAGAGCGACTGCCTCGCCAAAGTCGTCGACTGGGGAAGCGCCGCGGACTGGCGGTTCGCCGTCTTCGCGCGCGTCGAGGGGAGCACCCTCGAGGAGATCGTCCGCCGCCGGCCGTTGGACGTGCTCCAGACGCTCGGCCTTGCCGAGCGAGTTCTGCAGGGTCTCGGCCAACTCCACGCCGGACAGACGCTCCACGGCAACGTCAGCCTGAGCAATCTCGTGGCGCCGGACGACGATCCGGCCCAAGCCGTGCTGGTCGGCATCGGACCGCCGGCGGCCGTCTTCATCGAGTACTGCGACCAGCGCGACGCGCTGCGACTGGCCGAGACCATGCCTCCGGAATGGGCCGGCGCCATTGAACAAGATCCGGGCCCCTGGTCCGACCTCTATTCGCTGGGGATCGTGCTGTACGCCGCGGCGACGGGCAAGCCCCCGTTTCACGGCGACGACTTGGGGCAGGTGCTGTACGAGCACATGACGGCTCCGGCGCCCGACCTCGCCTCGCGCGGCGTCGCCGCGCCCCGTGCATTCGAGGAGTTCCTGCAACGGCTCTTGAAAAAGGATCCCTCGGCCCGCTACCAGACGGCCGAGGCTGCGCTGGCCGACGTGCGCGCCCTCGCCGAGCGGTTGCGCAGCGGCGAGACCGATCCCGCTGTGATCATCGGCGCCCGCGATCGTCGGACCTCCCTCTCGGAACCGGCCTACGTGGGGCGCGAGGCGGAACTGCAGCAGATTCGCGAGATCCTCGCCGAAACCAAGATCGGTCAGGGGGGACTGCTCTTGCTCGAGGCGAACTCCGGCGGCGGCAAGAGTCGCTTCCTGGCCGAGGCCTCGCAGCTCGCCCGGCGCGAGAATATGTGGGTCCTCAAAGGGCAGGAAACCCACGACGTCGGACGCCGCACGCTCCAATTGCTCGAAGGGATCGTGGCCGGCGTTCTCGCCCGGGCCGAGGCCGACGGCGTTTTCGCCGATCGACTGCGGACGCAGTTGCAGGACCAGCGGAGCGCCCTGGCGGCGATTCTTCCCAAGCTCCAGCCTCTGCTCGGCAAGGGCCCGCTCAGCAAGGGTCCCGAGCAATTCGGCGAGGCCCGCGCCTTGCGCGCCTTGACGGCGTTGCTCGACGCGCTCGGGTCGGCCGACTGCCCGGCGGTCGTCCTGCTGGACGACTGCCAGTGGGCGGACGATCTCGCGCTGAAGATGATCCAGCACTGGAACGCCCGGCGTGACGCCGCGACGACCGACAACCACGTCCTGGTGATCACGGCTTTCCGCTCCGAGGAGGTCGACGACGACCACCTCCTCCGCCGGACCGAAGCGCGGGGACGCATTCGACTGGCCGGCATGTCCGATCGCGAGCTTCGCCAGCTCGCCGAGTCGATGGCCGGCGCCCTCCCCGAGGAAGCGCTCGAAGTCGTCGTCCGCTTCGCCGACGGCAGTCCCTTCATGGCCTCGGCCGTGCTGCGCGGGCTGTTCGAGTGCGGCGCCCTCCGCGCCGGCGAGAACGGATGGCAAGTCGACGCCGAGGCGTTGCGGACCTGCCAGTCTTCCGAGGCCGCCGGCACGCTGCTGACCAGCCGCGTCGCGTCGCTCGGCGCCGACGCGGTCGAGCTGCTCTCGATTGGCGCCGTGCTGGGCAAGGAATTCGACCTCGAACGGGTCGCCAAACTGGCGTCGATCAGCACCAGTCAGCTTGTCGAGAGTTTGGACGAGGCGCGGCAAAAACGCCTCGTCTGGATGCGACCCGACGGGACGAGCTGCGTGTTCGTCCACGACAAGATCCGCGCAGCGGTGCTCGAGCATCTCACCGAGCAGCGGGCGCGCTACGTCCACCGGCGCGTGGCGGTCCTCCTGTGCGAAACGCCGGGCGCCTCGGAGGCGGACGTCGCCTACCACTTCGACGCCGCGGGCGATCCGAAGTCGGCCCTGCCGTACGCCCTGACCGCCGCGACCGAAGCCCGGGGACGCTACGCCCTGGCGATCGCCCGGCAGCAGTACTTGATCGCCGAACGCGGGGCCGCGGAGACCGACCGCGCGACGCGGTTCCAGGTGCTCGAAGGCCTGGGGGACGTCGATCTGCTGCAGGGTCGGTACGAGGACGCCGCGCGATCGCTCACCCAAGCCAGCGTGTACGCCGAGGGCTGGCAAGCCCAGGCGGGCATCCGCGGCAAGCTGGCCGAGCTGTCGCTCAAACGGGGGGACATGGAGCAGGCGGTCACCGAGGTCGAAGCGGCGCTGCGCATCCTGGGGATCTATGTGCCGAGGAACTTCGCCGTTTTCACGCTGATGTTCCTCGTTCAGGCCGCGACGCAGGCGCTGCATACCCTGGCGCCGCGGTTCTTCCTGCATCGTCGGCGCCGGCTGCCCGACCCCAAATCGCGCCTGCAAATCAAGCTGCTCAACGGCATGGCGCATGCGTGCTTCTACGCCCGCAGTCGCGTGGTCATGCTGTGGGCCCACCTGTACTGTCTGAACAAAGCCGAGCAGTTTCTCCCCTCGGAGGAACTCGCCGAAGCGTATGCGTCGCACGGAATCGGCGTGTCTCTGTACTCGCTCTACGCGCGGGCCGACGTTTACTGCCAGCGCTCGCTCGAAATCCGCCAGTCGCTGGGCAACGTTTGGGGACAGGGACAGTCGCTCCACTACTGGGGCATCGCCCTGTACACGGGGTCGCGATTCCACGAATGCGTCGCCAAGTGCCGCGAGGCGGTCCGCCTGCTCGAACGGACCGGCGACTACCAGCAGGTGCATACGGCCCGCTATCAGATCGCCGCGTCGTTGTACCATCTAGGAGACCACGCCCAGGCGATCGAGGAGGCGGACCGCAATCGCCGCTCGGGGCTGTTCACGGGAGACGCCCAGGCCGCCGGGATCAACCTTGAAGTCTGGGCCCGGGCCGATCTCGAAAACATCCCTATCGACGCGATCCTTTCCGAACGCACGCGCGATCGGTCCGACCCGCAGGGAACCGCTCAGGTCGCCCTGGCGTACGCATTGTGGTTGATCACGCAGCAGCGCGAGGCGGAAGCGGCCGACGAGCTCCGCCAGGCCGTCCGCATCACGCATGATCGGGGAATCAAAAACTCGTACACGCTGCCGCTGTTGACCTGGCTGGCCGTCGCCTTGCGGCAAGCCGGACAGCGGCAAAGTCTCTACTCCCCCCGGCGCCGGATGCGCCTGCTGCGCGAGGCGCGCCGCGCCGCCGCGGAGGCCGTGCGAGCCTCGTGGATGTGCAAAAACGACGTCCCGCGGGCCTTGCGCGAAGGGGCGCTGGCCAGCGCAATGATCGGCCGCCCGCGGCAGGCCCGTTGGCTCTTGGCCCGCAGTCTCAAATTGGCCAAACGGCAGCGGGCTCGCTACGACTTCGCGCTGTCGCTCATCGCCCTCGGAGAGATTGGCGCCGATCTCGGCTGGCCCGACGCACAGCGCCGACGCCGCGCCGGCTTGCGACTCAAAAGCCAGCTCGATCTGCGGTTGCACGAGGGCCGCGGGGGCAAGCACCACGCCGACGAAAATGCGTCGCTGTCGTTGATCGACCGATTCGACACGGTGCTCGATTCAGGCCGCCGTATCGCCTCGGCCCTCGAGGAAGCGGCGATCTACGATCAAACCCGCGCCGCCGCGCTGCGGCTCCTGCGCGGCCAGGAGTGCGTCGTCTGGGAACTCGACGGCGACGCCCCGCGCCAGGTCTCGGCTGCGTCGTCGGGCGAGTCGCCGACCACGGTCGATGCGCAGATCGTCGAGAGCTATCGCGTCGCGCTCGGCGACGCGCCGCCGACGCCCCTTGATCTACGACAACTGGCCGACGGCCAACCGGTCGCCGGGTCGTGCCTGGCGGCGCCGGTGTTCGTTCGCGGCGCCCTGCGGGCCCTGCTGGTCGTCTCGCACGAAGAGCTTTCGGGCCTCTTCGGCGAGAACGAGCTGCGGCTGGCGTCGTTCGTCGCCACGATCGCGGGTGCGGCGCTCGAAAACGCGGCCGGTTTCCGCGAACTCCAAGAGCTCAACCTGACCCTCGAAAGTCGCGTCGCCGAGCGGACCGCCGCCGCCGAGACCAAGACGCGCCAGCTCGCCGAGTCGTACGAGGAACTGAAGCGAGTCGCCGACGAGCTCAAGCTCAAGGAAGAGCAGCTTCGCATCGCCAAGCTCGCCGCCGAGGCCGCCAGCAACGCCAAGAGCCAGTTCCTGGCCACCATGAGCCACGAAATCCGCACCCCCATGAACGGCATCCTGGGCATGGCCGAACTCGCGCTCCGGTCGCCGCTCACCCCGCAGATTCAGTCGTACGTCACCACCGTCAAGCAGTCGGGCGAGGCGCTCCTCACGCTGCTCAACGACGTCCTCGATTTGTCCAAGATCGAAGCCGGCAAGATGGAACTCGAAGAGATCGAGTTCGATCTCCGCCAGGTCGTCGGCGACGCCGTCAAGCTGATGTCGGCCGCCGCGACCAAGAAACGCCTCGAACTGCTCTGCGACGTCCCCGCGCGGGCCCCCGCGACGATCGTCGGCGATCCCAGCCGCCTGCGGCAGATCATCGTCAACCTCGTCGGCAACGCGATCAAGTTCACCGATGCGGGCGAGGTGCGCGTCTCGATCGCCCTGGTCCCCAAGCTGCGCGGCGGGGGCGTCCTCCGATTCGCCGTCGCCGACACCGGCCCCGGCATCCCCCAGGACAAACAACAGCACGTCTTCGGCGCCTTCCAGCAAAGCGACGGCTCGACGACCCGCAAGTACGGCGGCACCGGGCTGGGGCTCTCGATCTCCTCCGAACTGGTCGAACTGATGAAGGGCCGCATCTGGCTCGAAAGCGAAGTCGGCGTCGGCACGACCTTCTTCTTCGAAATCCCGCTCAACGTCCCCGGCGGGCGGATCGAGCCCGGGCAACCGGCCGACGCGCTCGAGGGCGTGCGGGCCCTGGTCCTCAGCGGCCACGCCCCCGCGCTGCAGCTCTACGGCGATGCGCTCCAGCGGAGCGGAGCCGACGTCGTCCGCCTTGCCGATCTCAGCCAATGGAACGAAGCCGCTTCCCCCGGTCGCGACGTCGATGGGGTCGGTGGAGAGACGCAACGTCGCATCGCGGTGATCGACCTGAGTCTCGTTGAGGAGGACCGCCTCGCCGCGATCGCCGCCTGGCGTCCGGCGGCTGAGGGCGGCGCGTGGCAGACGATCTGGCTGTCGCCCATTGATTGGCTCAGCGACGAAGCCGAGCCGCTGGACGGACTCGTGCTGACCAAACCGGTGCTCGGCGCGCAGCTCGTCCAGGCGGCCCGGCAACTGCTGCGAGGCGAGGACGCAGGGGCCGACCTGCTCGGGGCGGCCCAACCGGCCGGGCCCCGGCGACTGCTCAACATCCTGTTGGTCGACGACAGTCCCGTGAACCAACAGGTCGGCGTCGGCCTGCTGCAAACCCTGGGGCACACGGTCGCCACGGCTGATGACGGGTTCCAGGCCCTCGAGCGCCTGCAGGCCGACGCGTTCGACGTCGTGCTGATGGACCTGGAGATGCCGGGGATGGACGGCTTCGAGGCGACCCGCCGCATCCGCAGTCTGGAGTCGAACGCGAAGAACTCGACGCCGGTGATTGCCATGACCGCCCACGCCGTCGCACAAGTCCACCAGCGATGCCGCGAAGCGGGCATGAACGCCTGCCTCACCAAGCCCGTCCGTCCGGCGCAACTCTTCGCCGAACTCGACGCCGTCGCCGCCCGCCTCCCGGCGGAACCCGCGCTGGCGGAATGAGTCCTCCGAACATGAGCCGACCGACGCTAACCGCTGCGAAGCTTGATCGAGGCGTTTATGGCAGCTCGCCGGCGGTCAGCGCCGTCCGCTCATGGTCTTGGGACAATGCCTAATACTTCACCGTGAACCCGGCCGAGAGCGCGTCCGCGGAGATCGTGCTCGTGACCGACGACCCCGGCACGGCCCCGATGCCCGGCAACACCCACGGGCCGGTGTTCGAGGACTCAAAGGCGTGCAGGTACGCCGCGTGGAGCGTCGCGTTGCGACTCACGCGCAACGAGGCGCCGACCGACACGATGTGCTCCAGAATGAGCGGCGAGGCGATGTTGAAGAACGTGTTCGCGTCGCTGATCGGGTTTTCCTGGTAGCTGTAGCCCAGCCGCATGACAAGCCGCTCGGTCGTCTGGATCTGCAGCGCGGTCGAGACGGCGAAGATGTTGTCCCACCCGAGTCCCGTCGCGTTGCCGAACGCCGTGTAACCGGCCGGGCGAAAGCCGTTGGTGTTTTTGTAATCGACGTACCGGACGTCGGTCGCCCAGAGGACGTTCTCGAAGCCGCGGTACGAGCAGCCGGCCGAGACGATCATCGGCAGATTGAGGTCGAGCTTGTCGAGCCGCGGGGCGCCGACTTCGTCGGTCGTGAAGAACCGGAAATCCTCGAACCAGGTGGGCGATTTGATCGACGAACCGAGCGCCCAGTCGCCGCCCGGATCGTAGTACACGCCCAACTGGACCGCTCCGCCGTAGTGGTATCGCGTCCCCATGCCATCGCGGTAGGTGAACGCGGTGTCGCCGTTGGCGTCGTCGGGCGGCGCCAGGAACAGCGGCATCGCGTCGAGCGAACCGATCGCCAGGATCGGCGAAAAGCCGACCGACAGCTCGGGGGTCAACTGCAACGACGCAGCCGGCGCCACCTCGAACACTTGCAACTCGGCGAACACGCGCCCTAAACCGCTGGGTTGCGGCGCGAGGATGGGGTTGGTGAGGCTCGACGGGTAGTTCGACTTGAACCCCGCCACGCCGTACATCCCCAGCCCCAAGGTCAGCGGACTGTCGTCGAGACGATGGACCCACCCGACCGACGGGATGAGCGAAGCCCCCGCCTCGGCGTCGGTCGACCCGCTCCCCGCAAGGGGAAACGTGGATGACAGGTTCTCGGTCATCAAGAGCAACTCGGCGCCGACGGAGACTTCCGACGAGCGGAAGCCCGACATCGTGGCCGGGTTGCGGTACACGGCCCCGGCGGCGTCGACCGGCGCGGCCGTGCCGACTCCCGCCATCGCGCGATTGACCGTCCCGACCCCCTGCATAATGATCCCCTGCGCTTGGGCCGAAGCGCAGCAGGCCGCCAGGGTTGAGAACGACAACAAGCCGAGAACCGCGCCCGAAGGGCGCCTACGACGTGTCTGGCGCATGTGCGTACTCCAAGTCTCTTCGCCTCCCCGCGTCGTCGGGAATCGACGCGGGCCGCATGGTGATGGGCAACGCGCTAGATATCGGCTGATCGGCGATCCGGCAGAACGCGAACAAGCGGCACGATCGGCAGAATCCGATCGGCGTGAGCCGGATAATCGGCAGAGTTTCCCCAGAGTCGCGTCGGGCGCCCCCCCGCCGCGGGAATCGTCCCCCTGCTAGCGAAGCTGGCGACGGCGAGCGATGCGCGCCGCGCCCTCAGTCCTGCTGCATGAACTTCGCGTTCGCCGTCGTGTCCTTCGGCCCGAAGTCGTACACGCGGTACTGCTTGTTGATCTTCGCGCCCCCCTTTTTAAGCGTCTTGTAGCTCAGGTCGTTGCTTTCCAGCACCCACGAAAACTCGGCCTCCTCGATGCCCCACTGCATGGCGTCGGGGACCAGCCGGCTGACCAGCGCCAGACCGATGCCCCAGCTTTGGTACTCGGGCAGGACGTTCGTGCTGATCAGCCGCACTCGTTTGATCGCTCGCTTGTTGCTCAGCAGCTTGATGAAACCGAAGGGGAACAACTTGCCGTCAATCTGTTTGATCCGCGGGTTGTAGTCCAGCAACCCGAACATCGTGCCGACCGGCTTGCCGTCGATCTCGCCGATCGTCGTCAGCTCGGGGACGATCATCCGCTTCATCCCCGCTGCCTGCTTCTTCACCTCGCCGTCGCTCATGGGGACGAAGCCCCAGGTGCTCACGAGGCTTTTGTTGTAGATGTCCAGAAACGTGCGAATCTCCGCGTCGAAGTTCCGCGGGTCCATCCGCCGGCACTTCAGGTTCATCCGATCGAGCACGCTGCCGGCGAGGTGGCCGATCTGCTTGGTCACCTGCTCGAGCATGCTCACATGGCCCCAAAACGCGAACATGTCCTGGGCCTTGCGGAAGCCGTACGCCTCGATCAGCCGCGCGTAGTACGGCTTGTTGTAGGTCATCATGAACCAAGGGGTGTCCTGGAACCCGTCCAAGAGCAGCCCCAGTTCGTAGTTCAGCGACGGGTTGACCGGGCCGCGAATCGCTTCGATCTCTTGCGCGGCGAACCATGTCCGGGCGTGGTCGAACAGGGCCCCGCTGACCGCCTCGTCGTCGATCGACTCGAAGAATCCGAAGAACCCTCGTCGTTCCTTGTACCAGTCGTTGTGCGCGTGGTTGACGATCGCCGACAACCGTCCGACCGGCCGGCCGTCGCGGAGCGCCAGGAAGTGCCGCATCTCGGCCTGGTCATGGAACGGATGCCGATGGAACCCCAGCAACTCCTTCTGGACGATCCGAATCGGCGGCACCCAGAACGGATCGCCCGCGTACAGCTCCCACGGCAGGTGAAAGAATTGCTTGCGCAGGCGGCGCGAATCGACGGGGACGACTTCCACGGCAGGCATGGCGACAAACGGGGCAGGAGACCGGCGACCAAGGGGAACGTTTTGCGAGCCCGCCAGCATACCGCAACGGCGCCTGCCCGACGATCCGGAGTTTTCCGCGGGAAGCTCGCGTCTGTGAGCATCCCCGCGAACGCCTTGGTACAATCGGCTCCGGCGAAACCGCACCTTCTCCTGCTTCTCAACGACGAGCCGCTCATGATGCGCACTTGGCTTTACGTCGCCGCCGTTGGAACGATTCTGGCGAGCTTCGAGCTGGGATTCCTTCAAGCCGCGGCCCTCTCGGGGCCGCCGCAGCAAGTGATCGCCTCGTCGCTCGGCCCAGCCGGCGAATACAACGGCAATCTCACGTACGTCGCCCAGTGGTTCTCGGGAATCACCCGCAGCGAGCTGGCGGTCCAGTTCACGCCTGTCGACGGCGACTACTTGCTGACGACGACCCGGCTCGCATTGTTCAAACAGTTTGCAGGAGCGCCGACGCCGCGGCTCGATCTCGCCGAGAGCGCCGGGCGCGTCCCCGGCGCGGTCATCGCGTCGCGTTTGTTGGAAAACGTGCCCGTCGATCCGCTGACGGTCGATCACACCGAGTTGTACGACGTCGATTGGTCGCCGCTGGGCCTTCGCCTTCGCCAAGGCGTGTCCTACTGGTTGGTGCTGGGGCAGACCGCGGCGAGCAACTTCTCGGAGCTGCGCTGGTTTGTCAACGGGATCGGCTCGCGGGCGCTCTGGGCCGCGCGCGATTTCAGTCAAACGACTGGCGCGCCGAATCCGTGGGTCAACAACGATTTCTTCACCCTCGAGATCCCCGCGTTCAGCGTGTCGGGCACGCCGATTCCCGAACCTTCGCCAGCGATCGGCCTGATCCTGACCGCCGCAGGCGCAGTGATTGTTCGCCGCGGACGACGCCTTCCGAACGAAGCGTCGACACAACCACGGCCGCAGCCCGAAGGTTAGGCTCCGCGCAGTTCGATCGGCAGCCGGTCGATCTTCGCCGCGACAATGAAGTCGTTTTCCGACAGGCCGCCGATGGCGTGAGTCCACAACTCGACCGACACGTTCCGGTATCCCTCGATGTGCAAGTCGGGATGGTGCCCGTCCTCTTCAGCGACCTCGGCGCAGCGATTGAAAAAATCCATCCCGGCCATGAAGTTCTTGACGGTCCAATCCTTGCGAATCCGCTGCCCGTCGCGGGTCAGCCGCCACCCGGGCAACTCGCTGAGCTGAGCCGCGGCTTGCTCGGGGGTGAACGGCTCCACTCCCCCTTCGCAGGGAAGGCACTTCTTGCGGGTCAATTGATCGCACGACAGGGCGGACATCGCGGCAGCCTCCGAATTCGGGGGGGCGGTTGATTTCGGGGAGCGGTCGATCTGCGCAGCCCTGGCGCCGTGCCGAGGCCGACGCTGGCGACCGAATTTGCATTATCTCCCTCCGCGGCGAGAATGAACAGATTCACGGACGAGCCCCCCAGGCGAGCAGAAATGTCCTGGGATGGAAAACAAATTTCATGCAGAGAGGCGCGAAAACAACCGCCGTGCAGTTTGCGCAAACTCGCCGAGGACGCTAAAAGCCCGATGTCGCCTATCCCTCCTTCTTTCACCGGCCCCGACGACGAGCGGCTTAGGCTTGTCGAAGAGCGGCTCACGTTTCAGCAGAAGCTGATCGACGACCTCAACGCGGCGATTCTCGCCCAACAGGGGGATTTGGGGCGATTGCGGCGCGAGCTCCACGAATGCCGGGCGGCCCTGGAGCGACTCGCTGCCGCGGGCTCCGAGGGGGACGATCTGCCGTACGAGAAGCCGCCGCATTATTGATACTTGGTCTTCGGATTCTCTATAGAGCGGACTATAGAAGAGTCACTTGAAGTGAAACCCCCTGATTTTGCGAGTCGCGTGCCATCGCAATTCTTCGCCTCCCCCTCGTCTTGGGGGATTGCCCCAATCTGGGCGAACCGTCATCGTAACTTTTCGGGTGTCATCGGCATGACGCCCTGGCGCCAACGTTCGTCGTCTCGCGTCGAGCCGTAACGACTTGCGGGCACATGCTCTGCGGCTCCTCCTGTCACGAGTCGACGTACAGCGCATCTGTGAATTGGACATCCCGGTTCGAGTTGGGCGATTCCGCCTGAGGCGGAAAGATCGCCGAACACTGGACCATGTGGTTCGCCGCGAACCGCGGATGTCCGTTCACGGGGTCGCCGTCGGCCTGCCCTGCGATCGCGCCTCAGGCCTTCGATGCACGCCAGGGAGAAACATCCGATGCACACGGTTCCTGCCGAGTCGGACGCCCATGCGCCGGGGCAGCGCCTCCGGCTCGGGACGGCCGTCGCTCCGTGCATCTCCCTCGCCTTGGAGAGCAAGCTGGACGACGAGGCCGTGGGGGTCTGGCTGCAACGGTCGTACCCGGCCGTGCGGATCGTTCCCGGCGTTCGCGCCGATGCAAGTCACGATGCGCCGCGACCGCCGGAGGCGGACTTGGCGATTCACGACGCCGTCGGGATCGCCATCGGCGCGACTCGCGCCTCGTTGTGGCGACGGGCCCAGGTAGGGACTCGGCTGCTGATCCTCGATCGGCTGCCGCGCGAAGCGATCATGCTCGCCGTTCTTCCCCACGCGGGCGTCAGTTACCTCTCGCGCCAAGCCGGGCCCGAGGCGCTTGCCTCGGCCGTTGCGACGATCTTCAATCTCGACCAGCGCGTGTTCGATCCCGAGTTTGCCTTCCGGGTGCTGCGCACGACGCGCGGCTACCGCCTGCAACCGCTGGACGAGGGATCGATTGCCGGACTGACCCCGCGCGAGATCGACGTGTGGCGCGAACTGGCCCTGGGGCTCAGCGTCGCCGAGTGCGCCGAGAAGCTCCAACTCTCGTCGAGCACCATCGACAATCACCGCTCGCGACTCATGAAGAAGCTCGGGCTTCACAAGGCCTCGCTCCTCACCCGCCGCGCAATCCGCGACGGGCTGATCGAACCGTAGCCGAGGGCCGTGCGGAGGCGGCGCGAGCGGCGTGCTCACGCGAATTGCCCGGGGATCCGCAACTCGGCGAACCCCCTCGGGATTCCGGCGGTCCTTCCGAGGTGGTGCGGCCCGCTTCGTTGCGAGCTAAACTAGAGTGCTCGTACCGCTTCGTGCGGCTCTGATTCGGCTCCGGGGATGTTCGTGATGCGCGCTGCGCTTGCCAGTCGGTTGTCTTGGTTGCTTCTTCACTTCGCGGCGGCCAGCGGGATTGCCCTAGCTCCGGCTTGGGCCGGCGAAGGTCTGCAGGTCTGCCGAGACAACGCCGCCGCCCGGCTCGACGACGGCGAAGTCGACGCCGCGGAACTCCGCACGCGCCAGTACGCTCCCGACCGGCTGGCGGACGTGTTGCACATCAAGCTCGACGTCACCCCCGACTTCCGTCGCCGCACGATCGGCGGCACGGCGACGCTGCGGTTCGCCCCGATCGCCCAGCCGCTGACGACGCTCAAGCTCGACGCAGTCGACCTCGACGTGTCGGCGGTCCGTTCGTCGCACGCGGTGCGCGACTTCTCGGTCGATCGCGAGCGACTCGCGATCGTGTTCGCCGCGCCGATTCCCGTGCAGGAAGAAGCGTGGGTCGAGATCGACTACGCGGCCGAGCCGAAGCTGGGGCTTTACTTCCGCACCCGCGAAACGGGCGTCCCCGAGTCGGACGAGCACGTCTGGTCGCAGGGCGAACCGCACGAGGCCCGGCACTGGTACCCGGCGTTCGACTATCCCAACGAGCGTTCGAGCACCGAAGTCGTGCTCCACGTGCCGGCCGATATGACTGCGCTCTCCAACGGCCGGCTGGTGAGCGAGACGCCGGAACCGGCGACCGACGGCGGCGCAACCCCGCTGAAGCGGGTCCATTGGCTGCAGGAGAAGCCGCACGCCAACTACTTGCTGTGCATCGTCGCGGGCCGGCTGGCGAAGATCGAGAAGCAGCTCGGCGATCTGCCGTTGGCGTTCTTCACGCAGCCGTCGCTCGCCGAGCACGCGGCCAACTCGTTTGCCGACACGGCCGACATCATCGAGTTCTACCAGCAGGAAACCGGGGTGCGCTACCCGTGGGACAAGTACTACCAGACCACGATCGCCGACTTCATGTGGGGGGGCATGGAGAACACCTCGCTGACTACGTTGACGCAGGACACCTTGTTCTCCGACGCGACCGAAAACGTGTACGCCAGCCGCGGCCTCGACGCGCACGAGACGGCTCACCAGTGGTTCGGCAACTACGTCACGTGCAAAGACTGGAGCCACTTGTGGCTCAACGAGGGGTTCGCCACCTACTACACGCATCTGTACGAGGGGCATAAGCAGGGCCGCGACGCGATGCTGTACGGGCTCTATCTCGACGCCCGCGATCGGGTCCTTTCCAACGGGCACGACCGGCGGCCGATCGTCTATCGCCAGTACAAGCGGCCGTTCGAGCAGTTCGACTTTCGCGCTTATCCCAAGGGAAGCTGGCTGCTCCATATGCTCCGCAGCCAGTTGGGCGAGGACCTCTACCGCCGAGCCGTTCACACGTACTTGCAGCGCTACTCGTGGCGATCGGTGGCGACCGACGACCTGCGCGACACGTTCGAGGACGTCACGGGGCTGACTCTCGATCGGTTCTTCGACCAGTGGGCGTACCATGCGGGGCATCCCAAGCTCTCGATCAAGTACAAGTGGCTCGCCGAAGAGCGGCTCGCCCACGTTCATCTCGAGCAGAAGTGCTCGAACGACGCCGGGGCTCACCACTGGTTCCACTTCCCCGCGACGCTGAGATTCGTCGTCGCCGGGAAGAAGGTCGACGAAATCGTGACGATCGACTCGGCCGAACATGACTTCTACGTGCGGTGCGACGAGGAGCCGACGATCGTGCGGTTCGATCCCGAATACACCGTGCTCGCTGAGGTCGAATTCGACCTGACGGAGAAGATGCTGCTTGCGCAGCTTGACGATCGCGAGGACATGGTCGGTCGGCTGCTGGCGTGCGAGGCGCTCGCGAAGCGAAAGACCCAGAAGTCGGTCGAGGCCTTGCAGCGAACCCTCAACGAGGATCCCTTCTTCGGCGTCCGCAAGGAAGCGGCTGAAGCGCTCGCTTCGATTCGCACGGACGAAGCGTTCGCGGCGCTGCTTGCCTCGCGCCGGCAGCCTGACGCCCGCGTGAGGCACAAGACGGTCCAGACGCTCGGCCGGCATTACCGCCCCGAGGCTCGGGCCGCGATGCTCGAGGTCGCCGCGAACGAGTCGAATCCTGCGATCGTCGCTTCGGCGATCCGCGCCCTCGGCAAGCACGGCGGGCCGGAGACGCACGCCGCGATCCGCGCGGCGCTCGCTTCGCGACACTTCGGCGACGAAGCGGTCGGCGCCGCGTTTCTGGCGATCAAGCGACTCGGCGACCCGGCGCTGCAGCCCGATTTGATCGCGACGCTCTCCGAGCGCCGCGACGAACTGCGGGTGCGCCATCTGCGCACCGGCCTTGGCGCCCTCGCGGCGATCTCGCCGAACGAGCCGCACAAATCTCAGGCGTACGACTTGCTGTGCGAGTTCCTCAATCACCCGCGGACCGAATTGCAGGCCGTCGCGGCCCGCGAGCTGGGCGCCCTGGGGGACAAGCGGGCCCGCGCGATTCTCGAGCCGCTCGCCAAGCGAGCGCAGGGGGACCGCGTCGCTGAAGCGGCCGCGGCCGGATTGAAGGCGCTCGACAAGGCCGCTGCGGTGAATCCTCGTGAGGTCGCCGAGCTCCGCAAGGGGTTGCGCGAGCTGGAGAAGGAGCAGAAGGAACTCGCGGAGCAGGTGAAGGAACTCAAGGGCAAAGCGTCGGCCGAAGACTAGCTCGCCCTGCGCGATCAGTCTCCCCCGCCGCACCCTCCGCAGCCGCCGCCTCCGCAACCGCCCCCTCCCCCGCCGCACCCGCTGCCGGAGCACCCCGAACTGCATCCGGAGCCCCCTCTGTTCCGCGGGGGTTCCAACATGTGCGCGATGGTCGTCATGCCCAACGCGGACGTCGCGAGCGTCGACAGCCCGAACAGCCCCATCGCGTACGCTTGTTCGCGCGGCTCAGCGACCTCGAAGCGAGTTCCTTGGGCGAGCTCGCTGTACTGATTGCGCAGCGAGCGCAACAGGCGATCGCCCCGACGGGTGCGCCGCACGGGTCGCAAGAACGTCGCTCCGATGACGGCCGCGCCGAGGCACAGAAGCGCCAGGAACAGCACCGGCTTGTTCCGGTTGAGGCCGACGTTGATTTTCGCGACGCCGAGCGCGACGACGCCGAAAACCACGAGCGCCGGCAGCAGCGTCGCCGCCAGTCGTCCCATCGAGCCGGGGACGAGCGCTTGGTCTTCGAGCTTGGCGCCGATCTTCGCCGCCGTCGGCAAGCCCGACTTCATCGCTTGGTCGATCGTCGCCTCGCCCCGCGCCTCGATCCCGCGATAGACGGCCTGCACCAGCGGGTGAAGCTCCGGCGGTTCCTGTTTGACGATCTGCAGCTTGCGATCGTCGTTGGGGACCGCTGCCGCGACGTCGGCCAGCATCAACTCGGCCAGCGCAATGCGCGCCGCTCCCTGCTCGCCCGAGGCGAGGACGGCCGTCTCGTAGGGGTCGAGCTCCGGCAGCGGAGCGAATTCATCTCCCCCCGCGAGCGCTTTGCGCAGCACGAACGCCGCCAGCGTCGCACACGCCAGCAGAACGGCGTAGAACCCCAAGAAGCTCGGCCCCGGCATATCGAGCGGGTTCCATGCCGCCCCGGCCAAGGGAACGATCGCTGCGGCGCCCACGGCGAGCCAACCCTTGGCGCACCGGGCGACATGCGCGGCGAGCTCGCGCACCGGCGGCTTCGGCACGATCCAGCAGCGACTCGGGTCGACTTCGCGTGGACGGCTTCCGGCGGCGAACCGCTCGTCGACCGAGGGCCAAATCGCGCGCGGAGGCTGGCAGTCGAACTCGGCCCGATACGTTTCGAGAGTCGCCGCGTAGATCCGCCGATGATAGTCGAGCTGCGCGCCGCCTCCAGCGGTCGGATCGTGGTGCAACGGCCCCCCGAGCACCCGCCCGCAAAGATCGTCCCAATAGGATCGCGTGTAACACAGATGAAGGTGCCACGCCGCGTCGACTTCTTCGGACGGGCACGCCGGCTCCGTCGCCGCGGTCGTCAGGTAAAGGAACCGCCGATACTCTTCGACGACTCGTTGGGCGTCGCGAAGCGACCACCCCTTTTCGCGAGCCAGCCGCACCGAGAACGGCGTCTCGGCGCCGGGATCGTCCAGCGGAAACGCGGCCAGCTTGGTCCACAACGAAGGCTTCGACAGCGGCATGATCGCCTCGCCATTGCGGTGCAGCGACTCGCCAAGCGCGAGCGAGTCGGCGTCAGTCTACCACAGTCGCCCAAATGCGCGTCACGCCAGTCTGGAATCGAGATCGGTTTCGGCGCACGAATGCCGTTGCTGCGCGCCGGGGGAGAATGCCCTGGTTCGCTCGACAACCGATGCGGTCGCGGACAAGCGCGTGGCAGCCTCATGGGGAGCTGACGCTCGCCGTGCAGCGGCGTCCTCGCTGCGCAGATCGTTAGCCGCGGCCGGCGGCCAACAGCCAAGCGTCGTCGGCGGGGGTGAACGTGATCGGCGTCCGCGGGAGCGCGGCGAGGTCGAACTGCTCGGCGAACTCGGTCGCGGCGAGCTCGCGCCGGGGCCCGAGGCCGCACCACGCGGCGACGAGACCGATCAGTCGTTCGGGGGGCACGCCCCGCTCGCGGTAGCGGCTCGCCCGGGTGTCGCCGTGACGCTTGGCGAGCCGGCGGCCGTCGGCGCCGACGACCAGCGGCACATGCCAGTGCCGCGGGGGCGGACCGAGTTCGAGCCGCTCGTAAAGCAGCCGCTGCCGGTGGGTCGAGCCGAGCAAATCGTCGCCGCGTACGACGCAATCGATCCCTTGCCGGGCGTCGTCGACGACTACGGCAAGCTGGTAGCTGGGGAGCCCTTCCTTAGTCGCGACGAGAAAGTCGCCGGTCGTGGCGCTGACGTCGTGGGAGTGCCGGCCGGCGAATTCGTCGACGAACGTCGTGACCCCCGCGGGAGCGATCAACCGCCACGCGGCTCCCTCGACGTCAGCGGCTGAAGCCTCCGCGCCGCCACGGGCCGGGGACGCGCTTGGTCGGCACGTGCCGGGGTAACGCAGCTCGTGCTCGTCGCCGTGCGGGGCGCTCATTGCGGCGGCCTCGATCTCGCGTCGCGTGCAGCGGCACGGATAGGCCCAGCCCCGCTTGACCAGCCGCGCGAGCGCCGCGCGATACGGCGCCAAGTCGGCTCGTTGGTACGACGGACCGTCGTCCCAATCGATCCCCAACCAGCGCAGCGTTTCGATCGCCTCGGCCGCGGCCTGGGTTTTGACCCGAGGACCGTCGAGGTCCTCAATGCGCAGCACGATGCGCCACCCCTTGCGGCGCGCGAGGGCCCAGTTCGCCAGGAATGTTCGCACGTTCCCCAAATGCAACGCGCCGGTCGGCGAAGGTGCGAGGCGCGTGCAGGACATATGCGGGCGATCAGGCGTTCGGAGTTCAGCCGTCAGTGGTCAGCGATCAGCCAGAAGCGAGCCGCTCGACCGATTGCCGACGGCCGAACGCCGACAGCCCGGCGTGAAGCTAATTCCACCCGTCCTTCTTGCGCCCGCTCTTGCGCTTCTCGCCGACGGTGAGAGCGTCGGCCAGCGAACTGATCTTGTACTTGATCGCCAATCGAGTGACGATCGCGGCCTTGTCGGCGCCGAGGACCTTCATCGCGCGGGCGCGGTGGTTGTCGACCGTGCTGGGCGAGAGGCCGAGGATGGCCCCGGCTTCATCCATCGTGCATCCCAGCGAAACGAGGCGGACGACCTCGCGTTGCCGCTCGGTGAGTCGAGCGACGCGATTTTTCATGGTGTCGGACATGACGGGCGAACCCCGCTTGCGCAGGGCGATCCAAAGAAAGTGAAGTGGATGGCGCCCGTGCTTAATTATCACGATTCGGGCCTAGGTGACAACACTCCCAGCGGAAACCCGCGAATTGCCTTGGCGGAAAAACCGCAGTGCAAGCCGGACAGGGAAGAAACCCACGACGTCCGCGAACCGCCCTCCGATTCGTGCGGCCGAGGCGAAGTGCGGAAATTTCGCCTGGAAATGCGCTTCGACGGGACAAAACCGTATGGACGGAAGCGCTTGGCGTTTGTCACGCGCTATTTTCCGTTTCGTTTCCCGTAGATTTGCGCACGGGCCGATTCGCGGCATGCCGTCAGCCGGGGACCTCACCGATTGGCGACGCAGGCCAGCACGATGCGAATTTCATCGTAGGGGACCTCTCCCTGGAGCTTCTCGAAGATCGGTTTGAGCCGCTCTCCCCCGACCTCCTCCGCGGCCGTCTCGATTCGCACGGCGAGTTGCGGATCGATCCATGGGCTGGAGTCCATCAACTGCTCGTGCTGAATGAAATCGAGCAGGTACTTCACCGCCGTCGAGCGGACGCGGCCGAGACGCTCGGCGACCGCGTCGACGTTCAGGCCTTGTTGAAACAATTCGAACGCCGGCAGCGACGACAGCGGCGGGACGAGCGCCTCGTCGCCAGGGTCAAAGCGGCGCACCGCCGAGCCCTCGTCCGGCGCGATCGCGTCGGTCTCGACCCCCGCGGCGGTGCAGTGGTCGACGATCGCCTCGACGAACGCACGGCCGTAGTCGTCGCGCTTCTTCTCGCCGACCCCCTTCACGTCCAACAGCGAGTCGAGCGACGCGGGTCGGCGGCGGGCCATGTCACGCAGCGTCGCGTCGCTGAACACCACGTAGGGAGGGACGCCCCGCTCGGCGGCGAACTCCAGCCGCAATTGGCGCAGCTTCTCGAACAGCTCGCGATCGACCCCCTCCCACGATTCGGCGCTTGCCGCGCCTGAGCCGCTGCGTCGCGCGGCGGCTCGCTTCGTCTCGGTCGGTTTGAGCAGTTGCGGCGTCCGCTCGCCGCGGAGCAACTCGCGGCCGTCGGGGGTGATCTCGAGCGTGTTGTACTCGCCGACCCGCCGCAGATAGCCTTGTCCGACGAGCTGGTCGATCCACTGCCGCACGCTTTGCAACCGCTGGTCGGCAAGCAGTCCGTAGGTGCTCAGCCGGTCGTGCCCGCTCGCGAGGATTCGCTCCTCGGTCGAGCCGACGAGAACCTTGGCTGTGTAATCGGCCCCGTAGCGCTGATCGAGCCGGGCGACGCACGACAGGATCTTTTGCCCCAGTACGGTCGGGTCGGCCACTAGGTCGACCTCCTGCAGGCAGACGTCGCACGCCTCGCAGTCGGGGCGGTCGTACTCCTGGCCGAAGTACTCGACGATCGACCGGTGGCGACAGCCGGCGCCGTCGACGAATCGGCTCATCGCGTCCAGGGCCCGCAATGCCCCGGCGGCAGCCTCGGGGCCGTCCCCCTCGATCATTCTCCGCCACAGAACCGCGTCGGCCCCTGACGCCAGCAGCAGACAGTCGGCCTCGAGCCCGTCCCGCCCGGCCCGGCCGCTCTCCTGAACATAGTGCTCCAAGCTCTTGGGCATGCCGTTGTGGATGACAAATCGGACGTTCGATTTGTCAATTCCCATGCCAAACGCGACGGTCGCGACTACAATGTCGATACGCTCCTCGAGGAACGCGTCCTGGTTGCGGTGGCGGACGTCGTCGCTCAGCCCCGCGTGGTAGGGGGCGGCTCGATGGCCCAACTGGGCGAGCCCCGCCGCCGTTTTCTCCACTTCTTTGCGGCTAATGCAGTAGACGATCCCCGACTCGCCCCGCCGCTGCTCGACGAGCCGACTTAGCTTGCCGAACCGGTCGCTCCCGCCGCGCACGATGCGGTAGGTCAAGTTCGGCCGATCGAACGAGCCGACCAGCATGACCGCGTCGGCCAGTCCCAGTTGCTCGGCGATGTCGCGCCGCACCGGTTCCGAGGCCGTCGCCGTGAAGGCGTGGACGCTCGCCCCCGGGAAGACCTCCTTGAGGATCCGCAGCCCGCGGTACTCGGGGCGAAAGTCGTGCCCCCACGCGCTGATGCAGTGGGCCTCGTCGATCGCCGCGAACGTCACGTTCGCCGAACTGAGAAACTCCAGCGTGCGCGACATGACCAGCCGCTCGGGCGCCACGTACAGCAGCTTCAACTCGCCGTTGCGAACTTGCGCGGCCACGTCGCGGCGCTCCGCGTCCGACAGGGTGCTGTTGATCGCCGCGGCCGGCACGCCGCATTGCCGCAGCGCGTCGACTTGGTCCTTCATCAGCGAGATGAGCGGCGAGACGACCAGCGCCAGCCCGTCGCGACAGACCGCGGGGACCTGAAAGCAGAGGCTCTTGCCGCCGCCGGTGGGGAGGACCGTCACCGAGTCGCGCCGCCCCATGACGCAGGTCATCGACTCCCGCTGCAGCGGCCGAAACGCGTCGTAGCCCCAGTAACGCCGCATGGCGTCCAGCAGCGTTTCGGCCAACGACGAACCCGAAGAACCCACGGCAGCCACGATTGCTTCACCTCGCCTCGCGAACAGTCGCCTCGCAAACTCCGACCATGGTACCGCCTGACCGCCGTCCAAGCCATGCAACCGGCAGAATCGTCCTCCGCGAGTCCCGCTGGCGCCCCCCGTCGTCTGCCGGACAGTCGTTTCCCCCGCAGCCGCCAAACACAATGAACTTCGTCTCCGTCACCCCGAAATTCGCCGCCATGACGCCCAAGACACGTATGCCAATTCGCCGATTCCTGGTCCTCGCCCTGCTGCTGGTCGCGCCGACGCGCGGCATGGCGTTCAATCTGCAGTTCACGCTCGTGGACAATGCGCTCGGCTTCACGCCGACCCAACGGGCCCTCGTCCAGGAAGCGGTCGACCGGGCCGAGGCGATGTGGGAGACGGTCCTCCGCGGTTACCAGCCGGGGATCACCATTCCGGTCGTCCCGATCACGGTGATCCCGACCACCAGCGGGCTCGCGTCGGCGACGTTCAGCAGCACGACGAGCCAAGGCGGATTCACGCTCACCACGAGCGGATTCGTCAACATCAACGTCAACGAGATCGTCAACTTCTCGAACTGGCAGGGCCCCGGAGCCAACGGGCTGAACTTTCTCGACGAGCTAATTGCCCACGAGGTCGGCCACGCGCTGGGAATCGGCACGCTGTGGACCGCCAACGGGGTCTACTCGGGCAACTTTCAATACACGGGTCAATACGGCGTCGCCGCGTACCAGGCCGAGTTCGATCCGCTGGCGACCTTCGTCCCGGTGGAAAACGCCGGCGGGCCCGGCACCCCTCACTCCCATTGGGACCAGATGATGCGCTCCAGCGGCGAGGCCGGCGATCCCAACGGACCGGGCGGCCCGTGGGTCCTCTCGCCGCTGACCGGCGTGGTCGACCCCTGGGGCCGCGACCGGGCTTTCGAACTGATGACCGGCGCCATCGATCCCGACCACATCGAACCGTTCGTCAGCCGGACCACCGTCCAGTCGATGCGAGATCTGGGCTACCTCGTCAACGAGTTCGAGGACGTCAACGGCGATGGCGTGATTGATCATCTCGATCGGGACGTCATCCTGGCCAACATGGGCGCCATGGGCCTGCAGGTCGACAGCATGCGCTTCGGCGACGTCAATCGCGACCGGACGGTCGACCACATCGACCTCGCGCTGTGGCGCGCCGCCGCCGGCGTGCCGGAACCGGGGACGACGATTCTTGCGCTGCTCGCCGCGACGGGATTGCTCGTTCGCCGCAAGAGCTCAGCCCCGGGCTCCGCCCGGGGGTCTGTCTAAGCTTTGTCCCAAAAGGATGAGCGGACGGCGCTAGCCAGGCGGCGAACTGCCGAACACGCTTGAAACGGGGTTCGTCGGGGGCAAGCGCCGGCTGCTCATTTTTAGGTTATCGGACAAAGTTTAGTCGGGGCGCCGCGTCGTTCGACCTCTGGGCGGACCCCCGGGCTCCGCCCGGGGCTGAGCAGAATGTTCTTGCGGTCGCTGGTCGGCTCGTCGACACTCGGCCGTATGGAATCGTTCGTGCGGGCGACGCTGATCACGACCACCACGTACGGCACGTGGTTGCCCGGCGATGCCCGGGGATATGTCGAAGGGGGCCGCATCCTGCCCCCCGCGCCGCGGCTTGCGGCGTATGCGAGCCGGCAGCTTCGTCGCGAACCGATGCTGCTCAGCGAACTTCAACGACACCGCGTCTTTGAATCGCTCTGCGCGGCCGCCGACGAATTCGCTTACCGTTTGAGCGACATCGTCGTCGAAACGACCCATGTGCATTGGATCGTGGGGCACGACGACGCAATGGCCGCAATGGTCGGACGCTTGAAGACGCGCACGCGGCAAGCCTTGCAGGTCGGCCGCGTTTGGACGAACGGTTACTGCGGACGACGTTTGGAGACGCTCGCCGAGTTGCAGACGGCGCGCGAGTATCTGGCGAGTCATGCCGGCGTGAAAATGATTGCCGGAAAGCCCCGATTCGCCAACTGACCTCAGCCCCGGGCTCCGCCCGGGGGTTGAATACCGCGTCGCCCCGCCTTCATGGACTCCCGGGCGGAGCCGGAAAAGATTGGAACGCGGTGTGCGGGCATAGCTATTGTGCCGTCTTCGACCCCCGGGCGGAGCCCGGGGCTGAGAATAGGCGAGAGAGCAGCATCGGGGCCGACAGGACCAACGCAACGGCGACCAACTCCATGGCCGGCGGTTCCGGCACGGCGGCCAGAGGCGGGGCGGCTGCCGGCTGGGCCCCGGCTCCGAATCCCTCGGTCCACACGACGAGGTCCTCGGTTCCGACCGTTCCGTCGCCGTCGCCGTCCGGCTTGGCGCCGTCGAGCGGAAACGGTCCGCTCATCCCGTATTGTCGTTGCCAGACGAGGAAGTCGCCGCCGTCGACGCGGCCGTCGAAGGTGAAGTCGCCGGGACGAACCAGCTCGTCGACGCGCGCGTCGATCCAGGGGACGACCGTGCCGTCGAGTACGGCGAGCGACGCCCCCAGCGTCCCCCAGGCGACGTAGAACGGCTCGGTTGCACGGAGGTCGTTCATCCGCAATTGGAGCGCGACGAGGTAAAACCCCTCGGCCGGCGTCTCCCCGCCGTCGATCTCCAGCGAGAAGAACTGGTGGGCGTGCAGCCGCAGCGAGCCGCTCGTGAGCGTGCGCTCCAGCACTTTGCCGGGGATCATCTGCGGCGTGCCGTCGGCCGATGCGGCTTGGTTGTTGCGGCCGTACAGCGTCATCTTCAATCCGGCTTGACTCGACGTGGCGAACGCAACGTCTTCGAGCGTCCCGCCGGCGCCGTCCCAGTACAGCAGGTTCGACGTGACGCCCCCCACGGTCATCGGCAAGAAGTCCCAGAAGACCTCCTGCCCGGTCGGCAACGCGCCGTACCCGGCCGGCGGGTTGGACAACGACAGAAACCCGGGGTCGTTCCAGGCGAAGAAGCTGGGGAACTGTCCGGAAAACGCGCGAACCCCCATGATCTCTTGGTTGTTGAGGTCGTCGTCGTATCCCATCACAAGCTTGCCGTCGAGCGTTTGCACGAGCATGCCGCCGCCGTGTCCCGCGGCCAGGCTGGCGAGCAAGCAGTTGGCGACGGCGATCGCCAGAGCGATCGAAAAATGCGGTTGGTGTCGACCGGTCATCATATTTGCTTCGTTGCGAGAGGGCCGAGTCGGCGCACACGCGCCGAGGGGCGAGCGTCGACTCGCGCAGCATCGATTTCGCGCTCGTCGCGAGGCCTAGCGCCGCCGACGGACGCACAGCAACCCTAGGACGCTTGCCGCGCACAACAAGGCGCCGGTCGGCTCCGGCACGTTGGCGAACGATTCGTAATGAGCAACGGCCGCCGCAAGGTAGGCGTAGCTGACGCCGCCGTAGGTCGGCTCGGGGTTGCCCAGCGGGTCTTCCTGGTACGCCATGATCGCCTCGCCAAGCTGTTCGGCCGCGTCCGCGGGGTCCGGGTCGGCGCCGAGCGCATCGATCACCAGGGCGAGCATGTAGAACGGATCCGAGTCCAAGAGCCCCGTGACCGACAGGCTCAGCTTGGCGGCGTACACGCCATCGGGGAGCGGCAAGCCGTCGGGCGTGAGATCGCGAATGCCGAACAGCGGATGGTGGTGGAAGGAACCGTTCGCGCTGATCGACACCGGCCCGGCGAAGAACGACGCCTCGGCCCACACGGGCGGAGCGAAGCTCGGCGTCCCGACGCCGTCCCAGTACTCAAGCCCCAGCACGTTGTAGGTCAACTGGGCGCCCGGCGGCAGATCGCCCGGAAAGGCGTCGTAGCCCGGCTCGGTCGAGCCGACGGCCAATCCCCCCAGGACCTGCGGGACGAGAATCGTCTGGAACACGCTGTCGGCAGGGTCGAAGAACTCGCGGAACTCGTCGTTGTCGTCGAGCACGGCGAAGCCGACGTCGACCTGCCCCCCCGTGGTGAAGACGGCGACGTCCCCCCCCGCCCCGTGGCCCCAGGCGTCGCCAACCGTCGCCGCGACGAGCAGCGACGCCAGCGCGGCGGTTCGCAGAACGATTGAAAAGCAGAGATGTGAAGATCGAGTCGTCATGGAGGCGTTCCTCATGAGCGTTTCAAGGAGTTGAGTCAGGATGATCTGCCGGTCGACGGCGGATGCTTCACGCCGCCGACGCGAGCTTCGTCACATCGTCGCCGGCTTGGCGAAATTCCATCCGTCGAGGCACCACGATTGCACCTCGTCGGCCGTGATGGCGCCGACATGACCGTCGGCATAGAGATAGTTGGCGATCTTGCCGAGATGTCGGCCGACGGCGACTTCCTTCTGAACTTCGGTCCACACCTTGTAGGTCGGCGCCCCGCGATTCGCGAGATTCTGCTCGCTGAACCACAAGTAGCTGTGAACGTGGTCGTAGTCGATCCGCAGTCGGGCCGCGATCCCTTCGAACACCATGATCGTGTCGTGCGTCTTGCTCAGATTATGGAAGCTGCCCGCCATGCCGTCGTTCTGCGCTTCCAGCGCGGCGACGACGCCGGGAGGCAGCCCCGGGTCGATCGGCTGCGGCTCGCGCAGGTAACCGTTCATCGCGTAGCTCGTGGCGGCGTCGTAGACCCCCTCGATCCGATCGAGGTCCTCCGGGCAAAGTCGGATCGCGTCGACCGCTTCCGTGTAGGGCTCGAGCGTCATGATCCACGATTGCTCTTCCCCGGCTGCTTGCGCGTTGTGATACGCGATCAGCGGAAAGCGGCCGCGATGGACGTCGACGTACTGGTGAATCCCCAGCCCGATCTGCCGCAGGTTGCTGCCGCACTCGGTCCGCCGCGCGGCGCCGCGGGCCGCTTGCACGGCCGGCAGCAACAGCGCGACCAAGACGCCGATGATCGCGACGACCACCAGCAGCTCGATCAACGTAAAGCCGCGACCATGGCGCATGGAGAGACGGGCCCGTACGAGACGCGTGACGCGTGCGCCGGCCTGGCGAATCGTCGCCGACGGGCGCTTAAGAGCAAGATGCGCTCGGTGCAGAAGGAGGGCCCCGACAACCGCCGACGTGCATGCTCAGTCCGCTCGACGACGCGACCGGCGTCGGACGCCACGGAGCGGACCCGGGACGCCAATCCCAGAGGCCCGCGCGGGTCGGATGGCTTTGTTGTAACAGCCGGCACAGCGAGATCGCCGGGCATGCATGGTCCGCATGGACGAACGTCGGGGCCGTCAGCCGCGGCGCCCTACGGGGCGAAGGCGCCGACGAACTTGCGGCCGGCGTCGCGGCGATCTCCTCGTCGTCGTCCCCCAATTCGTCGCCCGCCGCGGCGCAGGCTGGCGCATGGTGCCAGTGCCCGTGAAAATCGGGGCCGTGGACGTGGAAGTAGCTCGTCCCGTTGCGCCGATTCGCCTTGGGCGAGTTCGACGAGTCGCTCGTCGCCGGATCGGCGACGCCGTCGCCCGCAATGCCGGCAATGGGTAGAATCGCATGACCGGCAAGCCCCGCCCACTCCTCGACGGTCGCGCCGCCGACGCCGAGCAGCAGATACAACGCCGCCAGCGTCAACGTCGTCGTGCGTCGGTGGGTGTCGCCCATGGAACTGCGTCGGGGCAAGAGATACGGGGCTATTGATTCTCCCCGCGGATTGCGCCCCGGGTCAAGAACCGCCGCACTGCTCGCCGCCGGGTTTTGCGAAACCTTCATTCAGCCGCGCGGTTGAATGGCTGGCGAGGACCGCTGCTCGATTCCTTTTACGCTTCTCCGCTCACCGCGTTCCGCGAGGTCGATGCCATGTCCAGCCTGTTTGCGCTTCCACGGCTGATCCAACGTCAGGCCCGAATCGCGGGCCGGCGGGAGTTTTTGCACGGCTGCGGCGCCCTGGGCGTCGCCGGTCTGCTGGCGCCGGGGGCCTTCGCCGAGTTGCTGACCCTCACTCCCGCCCAGACCGAGGGGCCGTTCTATCCCGATCGACTCCCCCTCGACACCGACAACGACCTGTTGATCATCAACGATGCGATCACCCCCGGCGTCGGCCAGATCGTGCATGTCGCCGGCAAGGTGACCGACGCCGCCGGCAATCCGATCCGCAACGCGCTGGTCGAGATCTGGCAGGTCGACGGCCACGGCGCCTATCTCCACACCCGCAGCGGGGGAGAACGACGTGACGCCAACTTCCAGGGTTACGGCCGATTCCTGACCGGCTCGAAGGGGGAGTACTGCTTCCGCACCGTCAAGCCCGTGCCGTATCCGGGGCGCACGCCCCACATCCACTTCGCGATCAGCCGCGGCGAGCGGCGGGTCCTCACGACGCAGATGTATCTCAAGGGCCACCCGCAAAACGAACGCGACGGGGTGTTCCGCAGCATCCGCGACGAGAAGCAGCGCGCCGCGGCCGAGGTCGACCTGACGCCGCTCCCTGATTCGTCGATTGGCGAACTCGGCGGCGAGTTCAACATCGTCCTCGGCCTCACCCCTGCCGACCCGCCGCGGGAGTCGTAGGGGCTCTCGTTGGCTCGTCGAGGAGTCCGCCGGCTTCGAATCTTGCGTCTGGGCGCGCCGGTTTCCGGACCTCGAGCGCTCAGCGCCCTGTGATGAGTTCCGCGATCCGTTCCGGCGTCAGCTCGGCGTGCGAGTCGACCACCAGCCGCGCATGGGCGAGCGCGGCGCGGGTCGCCGTGCCGGTGATTGCGATGCTCGTCATTCCCGCGCGGTTGGCCGCCTCGATCCCCTGCGGCGCGTCCTCGACCACGGCGCACTGAGCCGGCGGCACGCCCAATTTCGCGGCCCCCTTGAGAAACACCTCCGGCTCGGGCTTGCCGCGAGTCACGTCGGCCCCGGTGATCACGGCGCCGAATTTGTCGGCCCGCGCCAGCTTTTCCAACGACAGGTGCACGTTCTCCGGCGGACCCGACGACCCGACCCCCAGCATGAACCCCGCGGCCGCCAGGGCGTCGATCAACTCCGCGGCGCCCGGCATGGGCGTGAACTCCGTGCGAACGATCTCGCGGTAGAGAATTTCTTTCCGATCGCCGAGCTCCTTCATCCGCTCGGGGGAGAGTTGCCCCGGATAGAGTTGCCGAAAGATGTCGGGATTGGTGCGCCCGAATGTTGCGCGAAAGTCCGCCTCGGTGAACTCGGCGTCGATCTCGGCGAACATCCGTTGCCACGACAGAAAGTGGGGGCGATACGAATCGGCGAGCACCCCGTCGACGTCGAACAACACGGCAAGCTGAGACATGGCGAATCACGAAGAGCGAAGGCGGCGGACGGATCAATAGGCATTCGTACGACGCGGACTTGGCGTCGGGAGACAATCGTATCGCGTCGCTCCGTTCCAGTCCGCCCCCTGCGCGGGGAGGGGACCCGGAACGAGGAGATGTCGCGAGTCGCGCCTCACACGGGCGCCGCCCGACTGGCGGCCAAGTGTTCGGCGAGGAACCCCGCGAGGTCGCCGCGGTGCAGGTCTTCGGAGTTGGCGAATCGCAGCTTGACTTGGTCGCCGCCGTCGGCGGCGACGATCGCTCGCCGCGCGGCCAACTCGGCGATCCGCCCCGTGGCGAACGCGCCGCCGGGGCCGGACAGCACCAGATCCACCCCCGCGAGCCGCTTGGTGTGGACCGTCGCCCACGGCTCGCTGCGGCCGCGGACCATCACGTGGACCACTTGCTGGTTGTTCCACAAGAACTGCCCGCCGGCGCCGTCGGCGCCCGCGTCGGCCTGCGCGCCGTCGCCGGCCGTTTCGTGGAGCAGCTCCAACAACTCTTCAAGCACTTCGACCGACCACTCGACCTTCTTCCCGGGCGGAAAGCCCTTGCGCGCCAGGTGCCACTTGCGGCCCAGTTTCTTCCACGGCATCAGGTCCTCGGGGTTCTCCGCCGCCTGGGCGGCGAAGTGACCGAACCCGGCGACTGCTTTTTCCAGGAAGCTCCAAAACGCGGGGACGTCGATCTCCTCCCAACTGTGGGCGTTGATCTGCACCTCCTGGAACGGCCCGCGGAGGTTCTTGCACTTCACCCGCGGGTCGTTGCCGTATTGTTCGATGTGGTCGACTTGGTTGAGGGGCGCCAGGTTCAGGTCGGCGAGCAGTTGCTCGCGGCGAAACGTGCTGCGGCCCGTGCGGAACTTGAGCTTCAGCAGCCATGGTTCGCCGGTGATGGCGTGAAAGAACCAGCCGTCCGATTTCTTCGCGGCGGCAATCTCGACGACGGTGCGACTGCTGCTCCAGTCGGTGGGGCTGAACTCGCCCAGTTCGTGGATCCGCCGTTCGATCGCGTCGAGGATCCGCCCGTCCCACCGGCAGGGCGCGCCGCTGCGGCTTACGCGGTCGCGGGTGTGCCAGCCCCGGCCGTCGATCTCCCACGGCATGCGAATGTCGCGCCCCAGGTCCTCGATGTCGAGGTCGCCGGCACGCCGCTTCTCCGCCGCCGCGGGATCGTAACGCTTCCGCTCGACCTGCGGCCCCGCGGCCAGCACGGGGGCGAGCGCCAGCGCGGTATGAGAAACCAAGGAGGGGGGCGGAAGGGGGATGAGGGAATTGGCGGCGGTCGTTCGGCTCGATGGCGTCGACCCCTTTCGCTTGTCGTCTGCCGCCTTCCCTCCTTGCCGGACAATCATCTCCGGCGTTCCGCACGCCACGATCGTCCCGCCTCCGTCGCCCGCTTCGGGCCCGACGTCGATGATCCAGTCGCACTGCTTGACGACGTCGAGATTGTGCTCGATCACCACCACCGTGTTCCCCAGATCGACCAACCGGTGGAGCACCTCCAGCAGCTTGGCGACGTCGTCGAAGTGGAGCCCCGTGGTCGGTTCGTCGAGCAGATACAGGGTTCGGCCGGTATCGGGGCGGGCCAGTTCGGCGGCCAGTTTGACGCGCTGCGCTTCGCCCCCCGAGAGGGTCGCGGCGCTTTGCCCCAACGCGACGTAATCGAGCCCCACGTCGCACAGCGTCTGCAGGATGCGGCGAATCTTCGGGATGTTGGCGAACAGCAGAGCCGCCTCGCCGCACGACATCTCGAGCACCTCGGCGATCGACCGCCCGCGGTACTTCACGCCCAGCGTCTCGGGGTTGTAGCGATGGCCGCCGCATTCGTCGCAGTCGACCCAAACGTCGGGCAGAAAGTGCATCTCGATGCACAACTGTCCGGCCCCCTCGCACGATTCGCACCGCCCTCCCGGCACGTTGAAGCTGAACCGCCGGGCCGAGTACCCGCGCAACTTCGACTCGGGCAGCTGCGCGAACAGTTGCCGAACGAGGTCGAACACGCCGGTGTACGTCGCCGGGTTCGACGAGGGGGTGTTTCCCAGCGGTCGCTGGTCGACGCGGATCACCTTGTCGATCTGCTCGATTCCGGCAATTCGGTCGTGAGCGCCCGGGTTGGCGTTCGCCCGGTGAAGCGTCCGGGCGAGGCTCGCGTACAGCACGTCCTCCACGAGCGAGCTCTTCCCCGACCCCGACACCCCGGTCACGGCCGTGAGCGTCCCGAGGGGGAAATCGACGGTGACGTTCTTGAGATTATGGTGGCGGGCGCCGACGACGCGCAGCGCAGGAGTAGAAGACGTTGGTTGATTGATTGCCGATGCGGGGGAGTTTGCGTTGCGTGTGACTTTGCCCCGCTTCAGTCCCTCGACATTCTCGCATCCCGCATCGAACGCCACGCGTCTGCTCTTCGGCACGCCGATCGCCTTCTTCCCGCTGAGATACGGTCCGGTGACGCTGCGGCGGCGTTTGGGGAGTTCGGCGGGGGCTCCCTCGGCGACGATCTCGCCCCCCAGTCGGCCCGCGGCGGGGCCGAAGTCGAGCAGGCAGTCGGCGCCGGCGATCACCTCGCGATCATGCTCGACCACCAGCAGCGTGTTGCCCAGGTCGCGCAACTTGTGAAGCGCCCCGAGCAGCCGCGTGTTGTCGCGCGGGTGGAGGCCGATCGTCGGTTCGTCGAGCACGTACAACACGCCGCACAGCCCGCTGCCGACTTGGCTGGCGAGCCGGATGCGTTGCGACTCGCCCCCCGACAGGGTCGGCGCCCCGCGCCCCAGCGTCAGATACTCCAGTCCCACGTCGACCAGAAACGTGAGCCGGTTGCGGATCTCGCGCACCAGTTCGCCGGCGATCTTCTTCTGCGCCGCGGGGAGCTTCCACGTCTCGACGGTCGGCAGCAACTCGCCCAGCGGCAGTCGGCAATACTGGTCGATCGACCGGCCCTGAAATTTCGCCGCCGCGGCGTCGTCGCGCAGCCGCGTCCCGCCGCACTGGCTGCATTCGATCTCGCCGACCAAGTGCTCGAGCCGCCCCCGCAACCGCGGCGACAATCGCGACGCCTCCTCCAGCGCGGGGTAAAGCCCTTTGTATTGAAAGCGAAACGAGGCGCGAGTTGCGGGGCGCCCGCTGCGCGCCTTGGCAAGATTGCTCTTCCCCGCGCTCCGCGCCTCGAAACCCGCGCCTAGCTCCGCCTCAATCCACTCCTCTCCCGTCCCGTACAGCACCGTGCGACGATGCTTGGGCGAGAGTTGGCTGAACGGCACGTCGAGCGGCAGCCCGGTGCGTTCCGACAGGCCGGCGAGCATTGCCGCGAACAGCGGCTCGTCGATCTTCGGCCACACCAGCACCGCTCCTTCAGCCAGGGTGAAGTTGAGGCTGCGGAACAGCGCGGTCGGGTCGGCGCCGACCTCGCTCCCCAACCCCTCGCACGCCGGGCACCACCCCAGGGCGCTGTTGAACGAAAAGTGATGCGGCGAGAGCGGCTCGAAACTGCGCCCGCAGCCGTTGCACACCCGATGCTGGCTGTACGTGTGAATGCCCCAGCGATCCTCGGGGACGTTGTCGTCGACGATCGCCAGCCGCATCACTCCCCGACCCAGGGCGAGCGCACTCTCGATGCTGTCGGCCAACCGCGAGCGACTCTCCTTCTTGATCGTCGCCCGATCGACCACGACGTCGACCTCGTGCTTGCTGCGGCGATCGACCTCGGGCGCCTTGTCGAGGGGATAGGTCGTGCCGTCGATCCGCACCCGCTGAAACCCGTCGCCGCGCAGTTTTTCCCACAGGTGCGCGTACTTCTCCCCTTGGGCCAGCTCGACCGGCGCCATGACGTACGCCCGCGTCCCCTCGGGCTCCTTGAGCACCGCGTCGACGATCTCCTGCGGCGATTGCGTGCCGACCGGCAGGTCGCACTCGGGGCAGTGCATTTGACCCAGCCGGGACAGCAGGATGCGGAAGTAGTCGTAGATCTCGGTGACCGTTCCGACGGTCGACCGCGGCGTGTGTCCCGCAGAGCGCTGCTCGATGGCGATCGCCGGCGACAATCCCTCGACGCGCTCGACCGCGGGCTTCTGCATCTGCCCGACGAACTGCCGGGCGTAGCTGGACAGGCTCTCGACGTACCGCCGCTGCCCTTCGGCGTAGATCGTGTCCATGGCGAGCGAGGTCTTGCCGCTGCCGCTCGGGCCGCACAGCACGGTCATCGCGTCGCGAGGGATCTTGACCGAGACGTCGCGCAGGTTGTGCTGCCGGGCGCCCTCGACCGTGATATGCGTCGCCTGTTTCGCTGCGGGCCGCTTCGCCTTGCGCGCCGCCGCGGCCTCGGGTAGAGCGACGCCGAGGTAGGGAGCCAGGGCGAGAGCCGTAGGCGAAACGCAGTCCGCGGGCGGCGACGCGCAGGCGGCGACGATTTGCTCGGGAGTTCCCGCCGCCACGACCCGGCCTCCCCCCGCTCCGCCGTCGGGGCCGACGTCGATGATCCAGTCGGCCGTCTTGATCACGTCCAGGTTGTGTTCGACCACCAGCACCGTGTTTCCCGCATCGACGAAGTCGTGCAGCACCTTGAGCAGCAGCTCGATGTCGGCGAAGTGGAGCCCGGTGGTCGGTTCGTCGAGCAGATAGAGCGTTCGCCCGGTCGACTTCTTCACCAGTTCGCGAGCCAGCTTGATCCGCTGCGCCTCGCCCCCGGAGAGCGTCGGCGACGGCTGGCCCAGCTTCATGTAGTCGAGCCCCACGGCGTGGAGCGTCGCCAGTCGATCGTGGATCGCGGGGATGTTCTCGAAGTGCTCGAGCGCCTGTTGAACGTCCATCTCCAACACGTCGGCGATCGAGGCGCCTTTGTACTCGACCTGCAGCGTCTCGTGCTCGAACCGGCGCCCCTGGCACACGGGGCACGTAAGCCACACGTCGGCCAGAAAGTCCATCTCCAGCTTGTTCGAGCCGTTTCCCTGGCACGCCTCGCACCGCCCCCCCGCGACGTTGAAGCTGAACCGTCCCGCCTTGTACCCGCGCCGCTTCGATTCGGGGAGCTGCGTGTACAGCTTGCGGATTTCGTCGAACACCTTGATGTACGTCGCGGGGTTCGAGCGCGGCGTGCGGCCGATGGGGGACTGATCGATCGCGATCATTTTGTCGAGATGCTCGAGTCCCTCGATCCGGTCGTGGTCGCCCGGCTCCCCTTTCCCGCCGTTGAGATCGCGGCGCAGGGCCTCGACGACGATGTCGTTGACCAGCGAGCTTTTTCCGCTCCCCGAGGCGCCGGTGACGCACACGAACGCCCCCAGCGGGACGTCGACCGTGACGTTCTTCAGATTGTTGTGCCGGGCCCCGACGATGCGCAGGATCGCGGGAGCAGCAGGGGGGAGGACGGGCGGCGGAGCTGCGGCGTCGCCCTTTTCCCTCCCGACGTCTCCCGTGAGGTCCGTTCCGGCATGGCTCGACGAGACCATTCTTCGCTTCGCCGGCACGGCGATCCCGCGCTTGCCGCTCAAGAACGCCCCCGTCACGCTGTCGCGCTTCTTGGCGATCTCGGCGGCGGTCCCCTCGGCGACGACGTAGCCGCCGCGCACGCCGGGGCCGGGGCCGAAGTCGATGACGTGGTCCGCGGCCCGCATCGTGTCTTCGTCGTGCTCGACGACGACGACCGTGTTGCCCAGGTCGCGCAGCTGCTCGAGCGTTCCCAGCAAGCGGTCGTTGTCGCGGGGATGGAGGCCGATCGACGGCTCGTCGAGGATGTAGGTCACTCCGACCAGTCCGCAGCCGATCGCCCCGGCGAGGCGAATCCGCTGCGACTCGCCTCCCGACAACGTCGGCGCCGTCCGCTCGAGCGACAGGTATTCGAGCCCCACGTTCGTCAGGAATCCCAGCCGGCCGCGGACCTCCTTGAGCAGTTCCGTCGCGATCGTCGTCTGCGTCGCGTCGAGCACAAGCGCGCTGAAGAATTCGGCCGCATCGCTCACCGGCAACGCGCACACCTCCGGCAGCGAACGAGTCGGTTTGTCCTCAAATCGGGGGCTCGCGGTCGCGAGCGTCACCGCGCATGCCTGCGGGTTGAGCCGCCGCCCCTGGCAGTCGGGACAGCGGATGACGTTCATGAACTGTTCGAGCTTGGCGATCAGCGACTTCGCCTTCGCGTTGCGATACTTCTCGAGCAGTTCGGGAATGATTCCGTCAAAGGTCCCGCCGTACTTCTGGGCGCTCTTTCCGCCGCGCCAGGTGAAGGTGATGTGCTCCTTGCCCGTCCCCCACAGCCACAATCGGCGATGGTCTTCTGTCAGCTCTTGCCACGGGGTTTCGAGCAAATGGCCCGGCGCGAGCTCCAGCTTCCGTTCCATCGTCTCGGCGACGCCGGCGTAGATATGCCGTTTCCACCGGCCGAGGTCCTTCCACGGGCCGACCAGTTCGATGGCGCCCTGGGCGAAGGACTTCTCGGGGGCGCTGGCCAGCCGTTGCGGGTCGAAGCTGAACATGTCCCCCAGCCCGTCGCACGCGGGACACATCCCCTGCGGGCTGTTGAAGCTGAACAGTTGCGGCGTCGGCGCCTGGAAGCTGAGCCCGCACGGCGTGCAGGCGTAGTCGGCGCTGAGGAACAGGTCGCTCGTGACGGCGGCAGTCGTCGGCACGCCGGGGTCGCCGTCGGCAGCGTCCCCAGGCGTTTCGTCGGCCGCATCGTCGACGTCTTTTTCCCGCCGCCGGGGGTTGCGCTTGGCTGCGACCTCAGCCGCTCGCGGGGAGTCGTCCGACGACCCTGCGCCGGATTCGCTCGCGATGACGAGATTGCCCTCGCCCAGCTTGAGCGCCAATTCGACCGCCTCGGCCAGGCGCGAGCGCACGTTCGGCCCGGCGACGAGCCGATCGACGACCACTTCGATGTCGTGCCGCATCTGCCGATCGAGCGCCAAATCGTCGGTCAGCAGCGCCACCTTGCCGTCGACCCGCGCGCGGACGAAGCCCTGCTTGCGGAGATCTTCCAGCAGGTCGCGGAACTCACCCTTCTGCCGCCGCGCGACCGGCGCGAGCACCGAGAACTTCGTCTTGGTCGGCAGTTGCATGATCCGCGCGAGGATCGCCTCGCGCGACTGCGCGGTGATCGGCAGCCCGCACTGCGGACAGTGCCCCAACCCGACCCGTGCGTACAGCACGCGCAGGAAGTCGTAGATCTCGGTGATCGTCCCGACGGTCGAGCGGGGATTCGTGCCCGACGACTTCTGCGAGATCGAGATCGACGGCGACAACCCGCTGATGTGATCGACGTCGGGCTTGGGCATCTGCCCCAGGAACTGCCGGGCGAACGTCGAGAGGCTTTCGACGTACCGCCGCTGTCCCTCGGCGTACAGCGTGTCGAACGCCAGCGAGCTCTTGCCGCTCCCCGACACGCCGGTCAGGCAAATGAGCTTGTTGCGCGGCAAGCGGACGTCGACGCTGCGCAAGTTGTGCTCGCGGGCGCCTTTGATGATGATGTCGGAGGCGGGCATATCGCAGGAGGCCGCAAAGCGGGCCGCGGGGAGTTCGAGACGCAAGGCGGGTCGGTCAAGGCGGGCAGAGCGGCGCCACGGCGCTGAAGCGAACCCGACATTGTACGCCCCCCGCACCGCAAGCCAACGCCGAAGATCAAGCTCCCAAACCCCCGAGCCGGGCAGCGTAAGCTCCCGGAGCCCTCGAGTCCCCCCGACGACCCTTGGCGAATCGCCCCGATTCCCGAGAATAAAGCTGCGATTTCCGCACGCCCCCTCTCCGCGTCCGTTCTGCACCCCGCGAGCGACACCCATGCTGCGACGCACTTTGCTTGTTCTTGTCCTGACCGCTGCGGCCCTCGCGTCCGCCCCCGGCAGTTTCGCTCGCGAGGGCCTGACTCCCAGCGATGGCGCCAAGCGCGCGAAGACTTGGGAGAAGGAGATCGCCGCGATCGAGAACCGCCACGCCAAGACCCCTGTTCCCGAGCGAGCGATCATCTTCACCGGCTCCAGCAGCGTGCGCCTGTGGGACGTCGCCAAGGGATTCCCCGATCTGCCGGTCGTGAATCACGGCTTCGGCGGCTCGCAGATTTGCGATGCGACCCACTTCGCCGAGCGACTGGTCCTCAAGCACAAGCCGAGCGTGATCGTCTTCTACTCCGGCGACAACGACGCCGCGGGCGGATTGTCGGTCGAACAAATCCATCGCGACTTTCAAGAGTTCGTCGCCACGGTCCGCGCGGAGCTCCCCGCGACGCCGATCATCGTCATCAGCGCCAAGCCGAGCGTCGCCCGCTGGAAGCTGGCCGACAAGATGAGCGCCGCGAACCAGCGGATCGCCGCCGACTGCCGACGGGACGAGACGCTCGAATTCGTCGACGTCTGGCCGGCGATGCTGGGCGACGACGGCCGGCCCCGCCCCGAGATCTTCCGCGAAGACGGGCTCCACCTGAACGATGTAGGCTACGCGGCCTGGGTCGAGGTCCTCTCCCCAGTGCTTGCCAAGGCCTACGCCGATTCCCGCCCCCCGGCGCTCGACAAACGCTTGCAGCCGATCGCCGAGTGAGCGGTCGAGGCCCCCTGCCGTGAATGACCCGATTCCCCCCTGGATCGCCCGCGAAACCGCGCTGCTCGCGCCGTTTGCGATGCATGCCGCGAACTCCGCGGGGCGGGTCCACCCCGAGCCGAGCCACGGTTACCGCAGCCCGTACCAGCGCGACCGCGACCGGATCGTCCACTCGAGCGCCTTTCGCCGCCTGGCCCATACGACGCAGGTCTTCACCGGCGAGATGGGGGACTACCACCGGTCGCGGCTGACCCATACGCTCGAGGTCGCCTCGATTGCCCGCACCGTTGCCCGCACGCTGCGGCTCAACGAGGACTTGGCCGAGGCGCTCGCCCTGGCCCACGACATGGGGCACCCCCCGTTCGGCCACGCGGGCGAGGACGTGCTCAACGAATGCCTCGCCGACCGCGGCGGGTTCAATCACAACCGCCAGGGGTTGCGAGTCGTCGAACTGCTGGAGACGCGCTACCCCGAATTCCCCGGGCTGAATCTCTCGCTGGAGGTGCTCGAGGGTCAGCGCACGCGGGCCGACAAATCGCGGAGCGATCCGACCGCGCCCGCGCCGCTGTTGGAGACGCAGGCCGTCGACGCGGCCGACAGCATCGCCTACGACGCCCACGACGCCGACGACGCGGTCGAACTGGGGCTGTTGGACCTCGCGGCGCTCGAGGAGATCGAGCTGTGGCGCCAGGCAGGGCGGCGCGCCCGGCGGCGTTATGCGGCGCTCGACGACGTCCAATATCGCCGCGCAGCGGTGCACGAACTGATCGATCTGTTGGCCGGCGACCTGCTTTCGACCAGCGCCGGACGAATCGCCGCGGCCGACTTCCGCGACGTCGTCGAGGTGCGCTCGCGGGGCCGCGATGCGATCGGGCTCTCCGCGGAGTTGGCCGAGCAGAAGGGAGCCCTCGAACGGCTGCTGTTCGCTCGCGTCTATCGCCATCCCGCGGTCGTCGCCAGCCGCGGGACCGCCGCCCAGGCCCTGAGGGCGGTGTTCGAATTCTATGCCCGGCATCCGGACCAGCTCCCCGATCGGCTGGCCGTGGTGCTGGCGGCGGAAGGCCCCGAACGGGCCGCGGCGGACTACCTAGCCGGACTGACCGACCGCAGTGCCGTCGAAGAATCGCGGCGAATCCCGTAACGGCGGACTTTGCGCCCCCCTGGGGGCTCCGCTGCGCTGCGACCCCAGGCACGCGTCCCAGGGCGCAAATGGGATCACGACCCCCGGAAGCTCGCGGTGGTGTCGCGGCGTGGCGCTGGTAGAATTGAGATCCACAGGGCAGTCGATCCGTCTTGTTCCTTGGCGCCCCCGTCCGACCCCGTTCGCCTGCCCATGGCTCTCATCATCTTGCGAACCGTGTTCCTGCTGATTGCGGCGGGGTTCGGCGCTCAATTCGCACAATCCGACATCCTTCCCCGCGAGCCGGCGTACGTCCCCTGGCTCGTGTTCGCAGCCATCGTGACGCTAGCCGTCGCGGTGGTCGTCCTCGACGTCCTGGCCCGGCACAAGCGGCTCGACACGATCACGGCCGTCTATTTCGGCCTGATCATCGGGCTGTTTCTCACGTACATTCTCAAGACGGCGTTCGGCACGGCGCTCGACCCCAAGAGCCCCTACACCCCCTGGACGCTGCTGATCCTAGGGATGGTCCTTTGCTACACCTGCATCAGCATCCTGCTGCAGACCAAGGACGATTTCCGGTTCATCATCCCCTACGTCGAGTTCGCCAAGGAAGTCAAAGGGCTCAAGCCCTACGTCCTCGACACGAGCGTGGTGATCGACGGCCGGATCGCCGACGTGGTCGAGACCCGGATCGTCGACAACCAGCTTGTGATGCCCCAGTTCGTCATCGCCGAGCTGCAAGCGATCGCCGACAGCGGCGACAAGCTCAAGCGGGGCCGGGGTCGCCGGGGGCTCGACATCCTCAACCGCCTCCGCAGCGATCCCAAGGTCGATCTGGTCGTTTACGACCGCGATCTCCCGGAATTCGCCGGCCAACCGGTCGACCAGCGGCTAGTGCTGTTGGCCAAAAACCTGGGGGGGAAGGTCGTCACGAACGACTACAACCTGAACAAGGTCGCCAAGCTCCACAACGTGGGTGTCATCAACCTGAACGATCTGGCCAACTCGCTCAAGCCGATCTTCCTGCCGGGCGAGTCGGTCGAGGTGCGGATCATCAAGCCGGGCGAGGAGCCGGGCCAAGGGGTCGGATACCTTGAGGACGGCACGATGGTCGTCATCGAAGGGGGCCGCGACCACGTCGGCGAGAAGGTCCTGGCCCTTGTGACCAGCGTCCTGCAAACCAGCGCGGGCCGGATGGTGTTCGGCAAATTCGAGCACGCCGTCGGCGGCGAATGAGATTCGTCGTCCCGCTCCGCTGTCCGAAATCCTGGGCGGTCGCAGAAACAAGCTGGCTATCGATCTTGAGATCTTGGCGGACCACCCTCGCCATTCTCACGGGCCGCTTGGCACGCTGCTTGCACAATTACTCTTGCCGCCCAGGCAACGGTCGCATTCGCTTGGAACACGAATGAACGGGCCGGATCAGAGATGAGGCTATCTGTCGGGGCCGGTAAGGCGAAGAGGCGCCTTGATGTAAGGATCCGCAATCAGTTGATATTCAGTCACTTACGTCGACTCTTCCCCTCCCGTCGGGTCGACGACAAGCGGCTGAGCGGGTCCAGGCAAACGGGCGAGTCCGGGCTGTTGAAGAGGCTCCCCGGGCTCGCCTGTTCTGCTTTGTGTGTATCGAAATCGAACATGTGTTTGATTTTGATACACCTCTCGGGGTCGATCCCTGGCCCTTTGACGCCCACGGCTGCCGAACTGGTTTGAAGAGCGCGCCGGAACCGAGATGGTCTCCCCGGTTCGGGGCGGCATGCGGACCGGTGAGAGGCGCGTCCGCGTTGGAGGAGCTCCGTGGGCATGGCGCCCGGCGGTCGTCCGCTGCCGAGAAATCAGCTACGAGAAACGACGCATCACGGCGAAACGATTCGGCGTGTCGTCGGTAGAATACGTTAGGGGGCGACTGCCGCCAGCCTGTCCCGCGTCTTTTCCTCACGCCCTTGCCCAGGCGCCTGCTATGCCGCACTGCGCGACGCTCTGCCGCCTGACGCCCGCACTGGCGAGCGTCGTCGCCGTCCTGGCGCTGGGGCTTCTGCCGCTCACGGCCCGCGCCGCCGAGAGCGTCCCCTCGGGCGACGCCCTGCTCGAATCGGCTGCCGTCGCCAAGATCGATGAACTGGTCGCCCGCAACTGGGGCGAGCACGGCGTGCGTCCCGCCGCCGCGGCCACCGACGGCGAATGGTGTCGCCGCGTGTTTCTCGATCTCGTCGGGCGCGTCCCCACGGTCGAGGAACTTGACGCCTTCCTCGCCGTCAAATCGCCGCGCAAACGCGCCGAGCTTGTCAATCGCCTGCTGGGGAGCGAGTACGAAGCCGAATACGCCCGCAATTGGGGGACGATCTGGACCAATCTCCTCATCGGCCGTACGGGAGGAACGCAGCGGCGATCGTTGACCAGCCGCGCGGGGATGACGCGCTACCTCCACGACGCGATGCTCGCCAACAAACCCTACGACCGGCTGGTGCACGAACTGCTGACCGCCGTCGGCGACGCCCGGCCCGACATGCCCAATTTCAACGGGGCCGTGAACTTTCTTATCGAGAAGCTCGACGAGGGGGGCGTCCAGGCGACCGCCAAGACGGCCCAAATCTTCCTCGGGATGGGGGTCCAGTGCACGCAGTGCCACGACCATCCCTCGAACGAGTATCGTCAGAACCAGTTTTGGGAACTCAACGCCTTCTTCCGGCAGACGCGCGTTCGCTTCACCCGCGACGAGGACGACCCCCGCAGTCGCGAGGCGACGCTGTACGACGTCGACTTCGCCGGCGAGGGGAAAGGAGACGGCGGCGACTACCGCAGCGACATCGTGCTCGAGTTGCGCGACGGCAAGCTCGTCGATCGCGACGCGGCCGCGATTCGCGAGGCGCCGATCTTTTTCGAGCAGCGCAACGGCTTGGTTCGAGCCGCGTTTCCGGCGTTCATCGACGGCACGGCCCTGGCCGAGGTGCTGGCCGATCGCGGAACCGAGTACGGCAACAGCGGCCGACTGGCCGACGTCCGCCGGCGCGACGAGTTGGCGAAACTGGTCCTCGGGGCGCCCGAACTGTCGCGGGCCGCGGTCAATCGGATGTGGGCCCACTTCTTCGGCTACGCCTTCACCAAGCCGATCGACGACATGGGCCCCCATAACCCGCCGTCGAATCCCGAACTGCTCGACTTTCTGGCCGAAAACTTCGCGGCCGGCGGCTACGACCTCAAGGAACTAATCCGGGCGATCGTCCTCAGTCGGCCGTACGCCCTGTCGAGCAAGACCAGCGCCGGCAATGCGGCCGACGACCCGCAGCAAGGCCGGCCGCCGCTGTTCGCGCGGTTCTACCTGCGGCAGATGACCGCCGAGCAGTTGTACGACTCGCTGTTGGCCGCGACTCAGGCCGACGCCGCCGCTCCCGACGATAGGCGCGACGCGCTGAAGGCCCGCTGGCTCGCCCAGTTCAACACCGCGTTCGGCAACGACGAAGGGACCGAGGGGACGACCTTCAACGGTTCGATTCCCCAGGCGCTCACTCTGATGAACGGCGAGTTGGTGCGCCGGGCCTGCCGGACCGACGGGGGGAGCTTTCTGGCGAGCGTCGCCAACAACGCGTCGCTCTCCAACCGCGAGAAGATCAACTACCTGTACCGCGCGGCGCTCGCCCGCACGCCGACGGGCGAGGAGACCAAGGCGTGCAACAGCCTGCTGGCGGCCCGCGGCGGCGACGTCCCCGCCACCCTCGCCGACGTCTGGTGGGCCGTGCTGAACAGCAACGAGTTCATTTTGGTGCATTAGAGAGAGTGATGAGAGTTCGGAGGCGAGCGCAGACCTCTCGCCTTTTGGCTCCCCCCACCCTTGTCGAACCTTCGCCCCGAACCCCTTCTTGCCCGATGATCCCTCCTGTCGGCATGACGCGTCGTCACTTTATGTCCCATCTGGCCGGGGCGAGCGCGCTGGCCGGATCGGCGCTGGCCCTGGGTCGGTCGCTGCGGGCCAACGCGGCGCAGCTCAAACGGAGTCGCAAGTCGTGCATTCTGCTGTGGATGGGCGGCGGACCGCCCACCATCGACATCTGGGACATGAAGCCCGGCGCCACGACCGGCGGCGAGTTCAAGCCGATCGCCACCACCGGCGAGGTCCAGATCAACGAGCTCATGCCGAAGCTCGCCAAGCAAATGCACCAGCTTACGGTGGTGCGCTCGATGAGCACTCGCGAGGCGGACCACACCCGCGGCACGTACTACCTTCACACCGGGTTCGTCCCCAACCCCAACGTCGTCCACCCCAGCTACGGCAGCGTCGTGGCCAAGGAGGTCCCCGTCCCGGGGCTTGAGATCCCCCCCTTCGTCTCGATCGGCGGCGCCAGCGAGGGGCCCGGCTTCCTCGGCATGGCCTACGCCCCGTTCCAGGTCGACTCGAACGGCCGCGTCCGCGATCTCGAACGGACGCCCGACGCCGCGCGGATGAACGACCGGATGCAACTGTTGGGGCTGTTGGAGCGTCGCTTCATCCGCGAAAACCGCGGCAGCGCCGCCGAGGAGCACGCCAAGGTCCTGGAAAGCGCCCGACAACTGATGACGACCGAGCAGATGTCGGCGTTCCGCGTCGATCAGGAATCCCCGACCACGCGCGAGAAGTACGGCGCCACCGGCTTCGGCCGCGGGTGCCTCATGGCCCGGCGACTCGTCGAGGCGGGCGTGCCGTTCGTCGAGGTGACGATGGGGGGCTGGGATCTCCATCAAAACTGCTTCGACACGCTCCAGACGAAACTTCCCGAACTCGATCAGGCGATGAGCGCCTTGGTCGAGGACCTCGTCGACCGCGGGTTGTACGACGACACGATCGTCCTATGGATGGGCGAATTCGGCCGCACTCCGCGGATCAACGCCAACGCGGGCCGCGACCACTGGGCCCGCAGTTGGAGCGTGGTCGCCGGCGGCGGCCGGCTCGCCCGCGGCGGCGTCATCGGCGCCACCAATGACGACGGCACGCGCGTCGAGACCGCCCCCTACAGCAGCGAAGACCTCATGGCGACCGTCTGCCAAGCGATGGGCATCTCGCTCGCCACGACCTATACCGCCTCGAACGGCCGACCGATGAAGATCGCCGGCGGGGGGAAGACGATCGAGGGGTTGATTGCGTAGGGGCCTTGCTCTGAAGGCGGCGCCCAAAACAGGTTGCCGATTGACCGAGGCGCAGGCCGGAAACTCGCCAACGCCGCAATGCAAACGCGCACCCATCGCCGCAACGTGCTCTACGGTCTGATCGCCGCGGCGGGGATCGTCCAGTTCGTCGTCGCCGTCTCGATCGCGATCAGCCACTATCCCGAGCGGTATTCGCTTGCGAGCAACTTCCTCAGCGACCTGGGACGCGGCGTGACGCACGCCGGCGCCGACAATCGCACGGCGGCGACCGTCTTCAACGGCGCGATTCTCTGTCTGGGCGCATCGCTCGTGCCGTTTTTCGTCGTGATGCCGGCCTCGCTGGCGTTCGGACGGGGCGCCATGTCGGTCCTCGGCATCCTGACCGCCTTGGGATTGGCGGCGCTTGGGCTTACGCCGTACGACCGATACGAGCAGGCCCACTACGCGGCCTTGGCCCTGTGGCTCGGGCCGTTGGTCCTGATGGTCCCCCTGTACCTGGCGAGTCAGGCGGCGACGGGCGCGGTGACGCGCGCGTCGCTTGGCGCCGGAGCCGGGCTTGTCTTGGCGACCGTGCTGTACGCCGCCGTCGGCGGCACGAGCGGAGCGATGCTTGTGCAAAAGCTCGTTGTCGCCGCGGCCGCCTGCTGGTTTGCGTGTCTGGTCGCGGGCGTGTCGATCGAAACCTACCGTTCGGTCGCCACGCGACAACAGATCGCCGACCGGCAAGCGCGCCGTTACCTCGAGCGCATGGGCGACCGATTGCCGCTGCGAGCTCGAGCGCGGGATTGAGCGGACCGTCGTTCGGTTGATCGCGAGTGCGTCGTCGCCACCCCAAGAAATGCGAGTTGACGACGCACTGAGCATGTCAATGCGCTAGGTGCGAACAGGCATCGCAGCGCATAAGAGGACGCGCTGCTTTCGAGGGCGAGCCGCTGCGCAGCTCACTGCGCCGACAGCGTTTCCAGTCGGCCTTCGCGGAACGCCTCGGCCATCGCCAGGGGGACCTCGGCCTGCGCCAGCAGAACCACCGCGCGGTTCTCGGCGGTCTTCGCCTTCATCTGCTGCTCGCGAGCGATCGCGTCGGCCCGGCGTTGTTCGGCCAGGGCCCGGGCCTTGCGCGTGTCGGCCTCGGCCTGATCGGCCTGCAATCTCGCGCCGATGTTTTCGCCGATGTCGATGTCCGCGATGTCGATCGATACGATCTCGAACGCCGTATGGGCGTCGAGTCCCCGGGCGAGCACCGCCTTGCTGATCTTGTCGGGGTTCTCCATCACCTCAAGGTGATCCCCCGACGAGCCGATCGCGGTGATGATCCCCTCGCCGACGCGCGCGATGACCGTCTCTTCGGTCGCCCCGCCGATGAGCTGGCCCAGATTCGTCCGCACGGTGACGCGGGCGCGAATCTTGAGCTCGACCCCGTTCTTGGCGACCGCGCTGAGGGTCGTCTTGGGGGACTTGTCGGGGTCGGGGCAGTCGATCACTTTCGGGTAAACGCTCGTCCGCACCGCGTCGAGCACGTCGCGCCCGGCGAGGTCGATCGCCGCGGCACGGTCGAAATCCAAGTCGATGTCGGCCCGGTGAGCCGCGATGATCGCGTCGATCACCCGCGGCACGTCGCCGCCGGCGAGATAGTGGGCTTCGAGCCGCTGGGTCGTGATCCCCGTGTCGGGGTCGGTCCCCACGCCGGCCTGCATCGCCATGATCTTGGCGTCGACGATCGTCGCGGCGTTCACCTGCCGCAGTTTCATCCCGATGAGGCTCAAGGGGCTGACCCGGGCGTTTGACGTGAAGGCCCGAATCCATAGGCCGAACACGTTGAACAACAGCAGCAGAAACACCAAGCCGATGATGCCCAAGAAGACCGCGGCGACGATCCAGGCGATCTGTGCGTTGGTCAAGGCGAGCGGCGGCGCAAAGGCGAGCAGAGTCGACACGGCGAAATCCTCACAAGCAGGTACGTCGCGGCCCCGGCGCCGCCGACGTGATCATACGCGATTTCGCCCCCGAAAACCAAGGCGCGTCCAGCGAAGCGGCGAAGCAGGGCGGCGCCGCCTCCCGCCAGCCGCACCGCACAGGTTCGGCGTCTCCCGCGAAACCGTCGACCTGTCGCTCAGGTCACCCCCGGATCTCTTCCTTTTTGATGTCGTACTTCTCCAGCAGCCGGTACAGGCTGCGGCGGCTGACTCCCAGGCTGCGGGCCGCGCGCAGCTTGTTGCCGTTCTCGCGGGTGAGCGTCTGCACGACGTGCGCACGAGTGATCGCGGCCAGATCGGCCTCGGGGTCCATCAAGGCGCTTTGCGGGTTCGCCTCGGCGGCCAGCACCTCGGCCGGCAGGTTGTCGCGTCGCAGCACTTCGTCGTCGGCCAGAATCTTCATCCGCTCGATCGCGTTGATGAGCTGCCGGACGTTGCCCGGCCAGCTGTAGCGGCGGATCGCCTCGATCGCCGAGGGCTCGAATCGCCACCCCGGGCCGCGCAGGTGATCGGCGATCAACAACACGTCCTCGCCCCGTTGGCGCAAGGGGGGCAAGTCGATCGTCATGATGTTGATTCGATAGTACAGGTCGCTGCGGAACCGATGCTCCTCGACCTCCTCGGCCAAGTCGCGATTCGTCGCCGCGACGACGCGCACGTCGACGCGCCGCTCCTTGAGCGACCCGACTCGCCGCAGCGAGCCGTCCTCAAGCACCCGCAACAGCTTCGGCTGCAGCGCGGGGGCCAATTCGCCGATCTCGTCGATGAACAGCGTCCCGCCGTCGGCCACCTCGAACAACCCGGGCTTGGCGACCGCGGCGCCGGTGAACGCCCCCTTCTCGTGGCCGAACAGTTCGCTTTCCAGGAGCGGCTCGGGGAGCGCCGCGCAGTTGATCACCACCAGCGGCTTGTCGGCCCGGGGGCTCACCTGATGCAGGGCCCGGGCGACCAGTTCCTTGCCCGTGCCGCTTTCGCCTTGGATGAGGATCGGCTTGTCGCTCGGGCCGGCGCGGTCGATGAGCCGGAACACGGCCTTCATCGCCGTCGACTCGCCGATCATCGGCTTCTCGCCGTCGGTGCGATTGATCAGCGCCCGCAATTGTTCGTTCTCGCGCCGCAGCTTGCGGGTCTCGAGCGCCTTCTTCAGCACGGCGTCGAGCTGCTTCATCCGCACCGGCTTGGTGAGGAAGTCGCTGGCCCCCAGCTTCATCGCTTCGACGGCCGATTCGATCGTCCCTTCGCCCGTGAGCATGATCGCTTCGGTGTCGGGGCTCTCGGCTTTGATGCGGCCCAGCAGATCGATCCCCGACATCCCGGGCATGGCCATGTCCAGCACGGCGAGCTGAAACTCGCGTTCCCGGGCCAGGGGGAGGGCGGCCTCGCCGGTCCCCGCTTCGGCGACAGCGTAGCCGAGTTCCCCGAAGTAACGCGCCATGCCGCGACGAAGATCGTCGTCGTCGTCGACCAACAGGAGATCCACAGGGACTGAAGAGTGCGAAGCGGGCATGGCAAGTCTCAATCTAACGCGCCGCACACCGACCGAGGAGCGCAGGGCGCGCTGCAGAACTCGTCGGCGTTTGCGGTGGGAGGAGCGGAGTCGGGACTCCAACTCATGCCCCAAAAATACGGCTGGGGGCCGGCTCAAGCGGCGAACTTGATCCCGAGGGGACCGCCAGTCCCCAGCCGTCCCATCGGGTGTGCAAGTCGTGCGCCGGAGCGAACGCTCGCTCTGGTTTCGATGGAAACCGGGGATTCCTGCCCCCGAGTTCCGCTGAGCTGACCGCGACCGGCGTCGACCGGCAGGCCGCGGGCCCCGACTGTGCGGCCTCGCACACCAACGTCGACACGACGGCTCAGCGCCCCGCTTCCCCCGGCGGAACCTGGGCGCTGGCCACGCCGAAAATCGCCGCCTTCCCTCGCAAAATCTCCCGTTGGCACGCGGCTTGCCTTTCCTCCCTCCGTGTTTCCAGGCGCCGCTTGACGAACTGCTTTTCGTCCTTACACAGGAGCCCCCAGCATGGCGCAAGACGTCACGAATCACAAGCTCGCCGACGCCGTGCAGGTCGACCATCACGAGCTCAACGGTCTGCTGGCCGACATCCGCAAACAGTTCGCGGACCAGCGGCGTTCGAAACGAGCCCTCGAGAAACTCGTCACTCAGCTCGCCGAGTTGTGCGAAGGCCACTTTCAGCGCGAGGAGGAGGGGGGATACATGCGCGAAGCCGTGCATCAGGCCCCGCAACTCGCCTCGCGCGCCAAGACCCTGGGGGACGAGCACGAACCGCTCCAGGAAGCGATCGAGAAACTGCGGATCCTCGTCCACTCGGGGGTCGAATCCGCCGCGTGGTGGGTCCGCGTGCAGAGCGACTTCAGCAGCTTCGCCAAGACGATCTCCCGCCACGAGTCGGAAGAGAACGCGCTGCTGCAGGAAGCCTTCACCCAAGACGTCGGAACGAAGGATTAGAGGATTCAACGAGCGATAACAGATTCCAGCGCCAAGCTCCGGCTCCCGTCGGTATTGTTCTTGGCTGATCCCGATCGTGCGCGGCGGTTCCCGCGCCTTGCGCGGTTCTCACAAGGCCCGCCCCCTCGGCTCATGTTGGAGAGGAACGCTTGCCATGGAACACCTCACCGCCGCCGATATTCTTCAGCGCGACCTCGTCACCATCGGTCCGCGGGATTCGCTCCGCGACGCGCTCGATTTGATGACGGAAAACCATGTCTCCGGACTGCCGGTGGTCGACGAGCGCGACGTGTGCGTCGGGCTGATCTCGGCCACCGACATCCTCAACCACGAGGAAGAACACGCCGGCGACGCGACCGCCGACGGCGCCGACATGGTCGAGTTCTTCAATGCCGAGACCGGCAAGTGGGAGTCGCTGCGGGCCAGTTCGTTTTCGCTCGAGAAGTTCGGCGACACCCTGGTCCAGGAACTCATGACCCGCGAGTTGATCTGCGTGCCTCTGGAAGCGACGATTCCCGAGATCGCCCGCACGCTGGCCGACGCCGACGTCCACCGGGCCCTGGTGTTGACCCGATCGGGGGGGCTGCGGGGGATTATCTCGGCGATGGATCTGGTCCGCGTCATCGCCGGCCGGCACGCGAAATCGCCCGCGCCGAAGTGACGCCCCTCCCGGGCGTGTGGTATCCTGGCGGCTTCGCCGACCAGTGTGCCGCCGTCCCCGGGAGCCTCGGGCGTGTCTCGATGTCCGACCAATCGCCAAGCGCATCTGTTCGCCGGCTCGCTGCTGGCCGTCGCCGTCTCGTCGATCTGGTCGTCGCTCGCTCCGGCCGCTGAGCCCCGGCGCGAGGTTCCGCGCCCGCGGCTGTACGTCGCGGCCCGCGCGTGGGGCTCAAAGCCCGACCCCATCCCCGCCGAGCGGCGCCACAAGCCGAAGTACGTGACGCTCCACCACGCTGGCGTGCTGTGGACCGCGGATCGCGACCCGGTCGAGTTCCTGCGCAACATGCAAAGCTGGGGGAAGCGCCGCCCCGAGATCGAACAACCCCCGCGCAACACCTACTGGCCCGACCTGCCGTATCACTTTCTCATCGCCCCCGACGGCCGGGTGTTCGAGGGCCGCCCCCTCGAGTACGAGCCCGAGTCGAACACCAAGTACGACCTGGCGGGACACGTCGGCGTCGAACTGATGGGGAACTTCGAGGAGCAGCGACCCAGCCTTGCCCAGGTCGACGCCGCGGTGCGCACCGTCGCCTGGCTGATTGATTCGCAGGGGCTGAAGCTGGCCGACGTCAGCACGCACGCCAAAGCGGCTCCGGGGCAAACGAGTTGCCCGGGGCGCGATTTTGCCCGGTACTTCGACGACGGCCAGTTTCCCAAGTGGGTCGAGTTCGTGCTGACGGGCAAGGACCCGGAAATCGAGCTGGGGCCCCCGCTCCCCGACGGGCCGACGGTCCTGATCACCGACACGAAACCGCGAAAGTGAACGCATGCCCGTTCAAACGACTTGCGCCCTGGCGGCGCTGCTGGTGGCGTCGTTCGCTCGCCTCGCCTGCGCGGAGGAGACCTTGCTGTTCGTCGGCGCCTACACCCGCGGAACCGACAGCCGCGGCATCACTACGCTGCTGTTTGACGACGAGACTGGCGCCCTGGCCCCCGGGCCGGTGACGACGGGAGTCGAGAACCCGTCGTTCCTGGCGCTCGACCCTGCCGGCGCGACCCTGTACAGCTCCGACGAGGTCAACGAGTACGAGGGCAAACCGTCCGGGGCAGTGACGGCGTTTCGCATCGATCGCGACGCCGGGACGTTGGAACTTGTGAGCCGCCAGCCCGCGGGGGGGACGAGCCCCTGCCATCTTGCGGTCGATGGCGGCGGCAAGAACGTGTTGGTGGTCGGCTACGGCAGCGGCACGGTCGGCGTGCTGCCGACCGGCCCCCGCGGAGCGCTCAAGCCGCTGGCGACATTGCTCACGCACGAGGGTTCGAGCGTCGACCCCGCGCGGCAGACCTCGCCCCATCCGCATCAAATCGTGCTCTCGCCCGACGAACGATTCGCCTTCGTCCCCGATCTGGGGCTCGACCGGATCGTGCAGTACCGCTTTGACGCCGCCGCCGGGACCCTCGAACCGAACGATCCCCCGTTCGCAGCGACCGCTCCCGGCGCCGGCCCGCGACACATCGCGTTTCACCCCGACGGCCGGCGTGCGTACTCGATCAACGAGTTGGATCTGACCGTCGACCAGTTCGACTACGATCCCCGGCGCGGCGTGTTGAGCGATCGCCGCACGGTCGACGCGATGCCGACGAGCGCGGATCGCGCGGGCGTCTCCGGCGCCGAAATCGCCGTCCATCCCGGGGGAGAGACGCTGTACGCCTCGCTCCGCGGTCGCGACGAGATCGTCGTCTTCCGCCTCGAACCCGCGACGGGCGAGCCAAAGTTCTTGGAACGCGTCTCTACTGGCGGCAAGACGCCGCGCCATTTCACGTTCTCGCCCGGCGGCCAGTGGCTGCTGGCCGCCAACCAAAACAGCGGCACGATCACGGTCTTCCGCATCGCCGCCGACGGCCGGTTGCAGGCGACTGACAAGCAGGCGAACGTGCCGGCGCCAGTTTGTTTGCTGTTTGCAGAGCCCTGAACTCGGTGCGAAGACGGCATGATCGTCGAGCGGTCGCGCCTTCGCATCTTGTCGCGAACTCGATTCTCGTGAAGCCCCGGATGACGCCGGCGGAGCCTCCGCCGCTTCGCCCCCGTTCAGAACGTGTAGATCGCCCGCAGGCCCGCGATCGGCAGGCTCTCTTCGTCGACGAATTCCGCTCCGCAGCCAAGCTGCATCATGACGTGGTCCGTGACTTCCCAATGAAGTTGCGGCATGACCAGCAGCGAGCCGGCCCCGTCGACGAACGTCGCTCGGTTCGTCTCGATCCCCACGGTCACTTCCTGGCACAAGTGATAGAAGATCGACAGGTTGAAGAGCCCCGCGGCGTTCTCGTCCGGTTCGTTTCGGCCCATGAACGTGCGAAAGCCCGCCATCGCCAGCGCGCTCCAGCGCTCGTCGAACTGGATGCCGGCCAAATAAAGAAGCGTCAGCTCGGAGACTCCCGGGTCGAGCACCTGCTCGAAGATCATCTGGCACCCGTGGACGTACGCGTTGTCCAGGCTCGTGCCGAAGGTGTACTGGGCGGCCGCTTTGTAGGCCTCGACTTGGGAATCCTCGCACGGCAACTCGAACTCCACAGCGAAGTCGTCAAACAGGGCGTACTCGATCTCCGGCGCCCAAGCCGTCCCCGCGCGGCGCTCGAACGCAGCCGGGTCGCCGCTCGCGGGGCCGCGCAACCGTCGCAACGGAAACAAGGCCAGCGTGTTGACTTCCAACTCCCCCCGCCGAGCGCCCAGCGAGCGGACGAGGTCGAACACCATCGGCTCGGGAATGCGAGGAACGTCGTTCTCGGAGTGGGGATCCTCGGCGCCGAACGGCTCGGCGGCGTCCGATCCTTGCCAGAACAGGATCGATTGGCTGACAGCCCGTTCGACGCCCGGCGGCGCCATGGCAGCCAGGGCGGTCAGCAGCAGAAGTCGGAGCAGCGACATCGTCCGGCTCGGAGATAGACCCGCGTGATTGCAGCCCCTTGCCGCGTCCGATCTGGTCCCGGCCGAGGGGGTCGGAACCGTAGCGGAACGGGCCGGAGCGGGTCAAGTCGAAGTGGCGCCGCTGCTTCGCCGCGGGCGAGGACGCCGCGGCTCGCTGCGAAGTTCTGACTGGCGTCAATCTACTACCCGCAACCGAATGGCCGCTACTCCCGCACGTAGCGCCGTGCCGCTTGCCGTGCCTCGGGGTCTCCCGCGAGGTAGAGGGCCGTCTCGGCGACGGTGCTCGCCCAAGTTTTTCGCTGCTTGACCCACAACACCTTGCTGGCGCCGGAGGCGGTGCATGCGACCCGTAGCGAATCGCCGCGCCACTTCTCAGAGACGACCAGCCGGACGGTGAATTCGTGCATCCCCTCGAGCGTCGTCTGCGGCGAGGGGCGCAGTTTGAACGCCACGCCATGGGCCTCGTCGATCGTCCCCGCGGCGACCGCGACCAGTTTGGGCGGAATGCGGCACTGCTTCTCGGTGACGATCTCGCGATTGGTCATCCCCGTGGTCGCCGAAGGAGTGACGTTTGCGATCGCCCCGCCGATGGGAGTGGGCAATTGCCCCCCCAGCGACAGCCCGAGCGTCTGGCCTTGCTCGACTGTCTTCACGTACTCGATGTCCTGCGAGAAGCTGCTCTCGAGCTTCGTCTGCGGCGAGAAGTCGATCACCCGCATGCGGCGATCGGGGTCAGTCAGTTCGACGCGCAGTTCTTCGACCCGCGCCGCGTCGCCGGCCAGCAGGTGCACGCTCAACTGCAGCGTCGCCTCGATGACCTTCTCGCCGGGGTAGAGTTGCGGAAAGTCCTCGGCCGGCAGTTCGCGGCACTCGACGGTGCGGGCGAAGTCGAAGACGACCGACGGGTCGCCGGCGCCGGCGGCGACGGGAATCGCGGCGACCAGGGCGGCGGCGACCGGCAGCAGCGACGCCGCCCGAGCAAGGACGAAGGGCCCGACGATTGAGGCGGTCATGGCGGGTTGGACTCCGAGAGGCCGCGTCGGTCCGCCTCTCTGGGACCGACTCGGACCAGCCAACCCGCTCTTCCTGCCGCGGGGGTCGTGTGGTCGTATTGTCTGGAACTGGGTACGCACAATCCGCAGCGCGGGTTCGCGGGGAATCGGCATTCGCCGCCCGACTCTCGCTAGCACGGGTCGCTGAGCGACGTCCGCGGTTCTGTAAACCGCGTCACGACCCGCACGTTGCCGCTGCTGGTTCGCCCTCGGCGGGGCCAGTAGGATAAGGGTCGAGCGTCGCGGAGTCGTCTCGCACAAGGCCCGCCGCCACGCCTGGGAACCCGCTCGCCTGCCTTCCACCGGGAGTCGCCGCACCATGACCTCGCCGAACGATCGCCGTCCCGCTTCCCCCGACCGCCGTGAATTTCTGGGCCGCTCGGCCGCGACCGCGCTGGCCGTCGGCGCCGCGGGCCTCGCCGCCACGACGCCCCGTCGTGCCGCCGCCGCCGCGCCGGGCGCCGCCTACGCGCTCCCCAAACTGCCGTACGGCTACGACGCGCTCGAGCCGTTCATCGACGCCGAGACCATGACGATCCACCACACGAAGCACCATCAGGCGTACATCGACAAGCTGCTCGCCGCGCTCGCCGGGCACGACGATCTGCTCGCTCAATCGCCGACCGAGCTCGTGACGAACTTAGCGAGCGTCCCCGAGTCGATTCGCACCGCCGTGCAGAACCACGGCGGCGGGCACGTGAACCACACGTTCTTCTGGACGATCATGGGACCCGGCCAGGGAGGCGCCCCGACCGGCGCTCTGGCCGCCGCGATCGACGCCAAGTTCGGCGGGTTCGACAAGTTCAAGGAGCAGTTCGCGGCGGCGGCCGGAAGCCGATTCGGCAGCGGCTGGGCTTGGCTGGTCAAAGGTCCCCAGGGGCTCGAAATCACCACCACCGCCAACCAGGACAGTCCGCTGTCGCTCGGCCAGACGCCCGTCATCGGGCTCGACGTGTGGGAGCACGCCTACTACCTGAAGTACCGCAACCTGCGGCCCGACTACGTCACGGCGTGGTGGAACGTCGTCAATTGGGAGCAGGCGGCGGCGAATTTCGCCGCGGCGTAGCGTGCCGCGCTCAGTGAAACCGTCGCTGCAAGCCGATCATCGCAAACCGAGTGTGCGGACGCGCGCTCGGTTTGCGTCGTTATCCGCACAGCTCTAGCGGCCGCAGGCGACAGTTTTCCGCCCGCAGCACGGCACGCAACTTGCTCTTCCCTGTCACGGACAGTCCCGCTTTCACGGGGCCGCTGGCCCGGGTCCGTTGTTTCAGGAGAAGGGTTCGATGAGCGCGATTCAAGCCTACCGCGCCAACTGCTGTTGCACCTATCGCTGGCTTGCGCGGGCCAGCGCCGCCATCCTCGCAGTGACGTGGCTGCTTGCCGTGTTATGGGAGGGGATTCCCGACCACGGCGTCAATCTGCCGCTCGCGGTGCAGACGGGGATCATCGCCGTCGTGTTCGGCGGGTACGCCCTCGGCTTGCGGTACGAACTGGCCGGAGCGATCGTCTCGCTGGTCGGCGTGCTCGGATTCTTCGCGGCCAACAAACTGCTCCTGGGCGCCTTCCCCACGCTCGGCTTTGCCTGGTTCGCCCTGCCGGCCGTCCTGCTGATCGTGTCATGGGAGCTGCAGAACAAAGAGCGTCGCGAGACCGCCCCCAGCGACCCCGCCTGACGCTTTGCTCCGAGCCGGATCGCGCGGCGATCCGGCTCGAGGCGGAAGTTGCGACTTACTCCTCAAGCCGCTTCAGTTCCACTTTGCGGAACTCGACGGGGTGGCTTTCCGACTGCAGCGAGATCGTCCCCTGGGCGAGCATCTTCTTCGCCCCCTTCTCAAGCAGCGCTCGGGCGTCGGCGTCGCGATCGTCGAGTTGCGGCTCGGAATACTCGATGACCGTCTTGCCGTTGATCTTGTGGCGCAGAAGTCGGTTGCCGCGCACCTCGATTTCAACGGTCACCCACTCGCCGTTGAGATAGGTGTCGCTCGTGCTCAGGGTGCAGTGCTCGGTGTGGAGCTTCCCCTGATAGACGACGTTCGTCCCCGGCGTGCACAGGTTGCCGGTGGGGCGCGGGTTGACGCCGTCGCCGGCCAGCAGTTGCACCTCAAGCGACACCGGAAAATCTTGATCCTTGCGCATCGTCTCGGGCCGCTGGCCGTGGATCATCAGTCCGCTGTTGCGCACCGCCCACGCGGGTCCGCCGGGGGCCTGCTCGCCGACCATTCGGTACTCGACCCGCAGGACGTAGTGCGAAAACTCGTCCTTGTAGAACAGATGCCCGAATCGCCCGCGGAACTCGCCTTCATACTTGTCGCAGGCGCCGACGAGCACGCCGTTCTCGACGCGAAACGTCTCGGCATGGTTGTCGCCAGCCTCGTACCCCTTGATCTTGGGGATCCACCCGTCAAGGTCCTTGCCGTTGAAGAGCTGAATCCATTCGCCGTCAGTTTTTGATTCCTCCGCGGCGACGCCGACCCGCGCGATCCAAAGAGTCGGACAAAGGGCCAGCAGCGTCGCGATGATTCTCAGTCGTGTCGTCATGATGAACTGCGCCTATCGTGTTTGCTGAGGTGAATAGGAGTCCCGCCAGACGGGGCGAAACGATTACGGACGGCCCTTGATGCGCCTTGTCACGGCCATTTTCATGCGAGTCCTTGGCGGTCGTTCGGCCTGGACATGGACTTCCGGCGGTCACGTCGCATCCCCCGCGAGGGCGCCGGTGCTGAACGCCGCCTGGAAATTGTAACCGCCGATCGGCCCGTCGAGGTCGAGGATTTCCCCGGCAAAAAACAGCCCTGGGCAGAGCTTGCTCGCCATGGTCCGCGAGTCGACTTCGCGGAGATCGACTCCGCCGGCGGTCACTTCTGCCTTCTTGAATCCCTGCGTCCCTGTGATCGGCACGGCCGTGCTCTTGATTGCCGCGACCAGCGCGGCCCGGTCGGCCTTGCTAAGCTCGGCGAGCCGACGTTCGCCGGAGACGCCGGCGTGCGACGCGAGCGACTCGGCCAGGCGCCGCGGCAGCAAGTCGGCCAGCCAGCTCGTCGCGGTCCGCTTGCCCGAGTCCTGAGCGGCCGCGGCCAGCGCGGCGGCGAGCGATTCGGCCGTCGCGTCGGGGGCGAAATCGCACGACGCCGACCACCCCCCCGCGTGCGGCTGCGCCGTCACGATCCCGCTGGCGTTCATCGGCGCCGGCCCCGACAGGCCAAAGTGGGTGAACAACAGCGCCCCGCGAACGCCCTGCGCCCCGCGCTCGGTTTGCCTTCTGCCTCGCGACCGCGGCGCTGGCGGCAAATCGCTCGCCGACCGCATCGTGACGACCGCGTCGGCAATCGCCACGCCTTGCAACTCCGCGACCCAAGCCGCCGGGGACAACAGCGGCACGAGCGCCGGCCGCGGGGGGACGATCCGATGGCCGAAGGCCTTCGCCCAGGCGTAACCGTCGCCCGTCGTGCCGCACCCGGGGTACGACTGCCCGCCGACCGTCAGGACGACCCGCTCGGCCGCGATCTCGCCCGCGGGGGTCGTCGCCACGAAGTCGTCGCCGCGCCGCTCGACGTTCGTCACGGGCGTTTTCAGCCGCAACTCGGCCCCGCTCGCGGCGAGTATCGCGAGCAACGCCCGCTGCACGTCGACCGCGCTGTCGCTCGCCGGGAACACCTTGCCGCCGGGCTCGACCTTGGTCGCCACTCCCGCGGCGCGAAACATGGCGACGACCCCCTCGGGATCAAGCCGAGCGAGGGCCGAGCGGAGAAACGACCCTTGCTCGCGCCCGAACGCCGCGGCGATCCCGGCCGCATCGGTCGCCTGGGTGAGATTGCAGCGGGTCCCCCCCGACATGAGCACTTTCACGCCCGCCTTGGCGTTTTTCTCGACGAGCAGCACGGAGCGTCCCCGCGCTGCCGCGCGCGACGCCGCCACCAATCCGGCCGCGCCGGCGCCGATGACAAGGACCTCGAACCGCTCCATCCCCCCAAGTTAGCAGTCGCCGCGAGGCGGCGATATCCGCCTGGACCGAAGCGCCCGCCGAACGAAAACTCGCGCCGAGGCGCGAAACGTTTTTGGTCGAGCAGATTGGCGGACTCACAAGACCGGACTGCGTTCTTCGTTCGCGCGGCGGCCCAGGTTGCCGTAGCGATGGTACACGTGCGCCAGGGATTGCTCCTGACAGTACCAGAGCAGCTCGAGCCGGCCCATGGCGAGGACCGGCTCGTCGGCGACGTGGACGAACCCCTCGGCCGCGGCGCGGCGGATCGTCTCGGGGACGCGGTCAGGCGCCGCGTAGCGCAGCCGACCGACCGGGCTGGCGACGAACGGCCCCCCCTCCTCGCCGCCGGCCTGTTCCAGAAGAGCGACGAGCTCGTCGTCGCTCTCCTCGACGAACTCGATCGCCCCCGCCCACAGGTCGGTCGCCGCGTCGAGCACCGCGACTGCGGGGTGATCGAGCCCCGGGGGGCTGCTGACCACCGCGCGGCAGCCGGCCGCCCGCGCCGCCGTGGCGCGGGCCAGCACGTCCCAAGTCGTATCCTCGGGCGCCACGCGAATCCACAGATTCGGCACGGGCAGGTAGCGGCGCACGTTGTCCTCGCCCACGAGTCGAACGTGATCGTGCGCCGCGTCGAATTCGGTTTGCGCCGCGTCCAGGCAGCTCGTCGCGGCGCGGCGCAAGTCCGTCAATTCCTCTTCCGACACGCGCCCTTGCAGCGCCGTGCAGAACGAATCCAAATGCTCGCGCCGTACGGCAAGCGTCTCGTGCGGCAGCACCAGCGACCCCGCCGCCATGCCTTCGGTCTCGACCGCGCTGAGGCCCGCTCCGCTGCAACCTTCACCCTCGGTCGCCGCCTCGAACTCCATCAGCGTCGCCACGTAGTTCGGCCCCCCGGCCTTGATCCCGGGACCAAACGCGCTTTTGCCCATCCCGCCGAACGGCTGCCGCAGCACGATGGCGCCGGTCGTGGGGCGATTGACGTACAGGTTCCCCGCGCGGACCGACTCCTGCCACAACTGCTGCTCGCGATCGTCGAGCGTCTCGATGTCCGAGGTGAGTCCGTACCCCGTGGCGTTGACCAGATCGATCGCGTCGTGCAAGTTGCGAGCCGGCAGCACCCCCAACAGCGGGCCGAAGAACTCGGTCGCGTGCGTGAATCCGTGCGGGGCGACGCCCCACTTGACCCCCGGGCCCACCAGGCACGGGTTGCCGTCGACGTGCAGTCGCGGCATCACCGCCCACGACTCGCCCGGTTCGAGTTCCTTGAGCCCGCGCTCCAACTCGCCCGCGGGGGGGCGAATGAGCGGGCCGACCTTCGTGGCCAGCTCCCACGCCGAGCCGACGCGCAGGCTCTCGACCGCGTCGCACAACGCCGCGCGGAAGCCGGCGTCGTGGTAGACCTCTTCCTCCAAGACCAACAGCGACGTCGCCGAGCATTTCTGCCCGCTGTGGCTCAGCGCACTGTGCAACACGTTCTTGATCGCCAGATCGCGATCGGCCAGAGCGGTGACAATCGTGGCGTTCTTGCCCCCCGTTTCGGCCAGCAGCCGCATTCGCGGCGCGGCGGCCAGCATCGCCAGCGCGGTCGCGGTCCCGCCGGTCAGCACCACGGCGTCGACCGCCGGGTGGGCCGCCAGCCGCTGCCCCGCGCCGCTGCCGCGACAGGGGGCGAACTGCAGCGCCGTACGCGGCACGCCGGCGTCCCAGAAGCACGCGCACAGTTTGTACGCCGTCAGCGCCGTATCGGTCGCCGGTTTGAGGATCGCCGTGTTCCCCGCCGCCAGCGCCGCGGCGACGCCGCCGCAGGGGATCGCCAGCGGAAAGTTCCACGGCGAGACGACCGCGACGACCCCCTTGCCGCGGGCCGCGAGCCCCGGCGTCGCGAACCACTCCTCCGCGCTGCGGGCGTAGAACCGGCAGAAGTCGATCGCTTCGGAAACCTCGGGATCGCCCTCGGCGAGCAGCTTTCCCCCCTCGGCAAGCATGACGCCCAACAGCTCGCCGCGCCGCGCGGCGATCGTGTCGGCGACGCGATCGAGAACCGCGGTTCGCTCGCGCGGAGTCATCCGCCGCCAGCCGCTCGGGTCGTCGACCGCGCAGCCGACGGCCCGGTCGACGTCCTCCTCGCTCGCCAGGCGGCAGCGGGCGACGACCGTCCCGGGACGCGACGGGTCGAGCGAGTCGACCGTCGACCGACCCTCGGCGAGCGACTCGCCCGCAATCGCCGCGGGCACGTCCGCCGCCGCGGCGCCGCACTGGTCGCGCCACGCGGCGAGGATCGAATCGGCCCACTCGCCGTTCTGCGGCAGCGCCCAATCGGTGTCGGGCGCGTTGCCAAGGCGACGCCAATCGCGGCAGGCGGCGTCGGTCGCGACGCTCGCCCCGGCAAGCGCCTCCCGACGCCGATCCTGCACCCGCCGCGGCGCCTCGCTCGTCGTCTCCATCCGCGCAAAGCTCGCCACGAACCCCGCCTCGAGCGCACGCCACACGTCGCTGCCGGCTTGCAGGCTGAACGCGTGCCGCAGAAAGTTCTGCTCGCCCGTGTTCTCGTCGAGCCGCCGCACGAGGTACCCGATCGCACTGGTGAACTCCTCCTGCCGGCACGCCGGGGCGTACAGCAGCAGGTCGATCGCCAACTCGTGCAGGGCCCGCCGCTGATGGTTCGCCATGCCTTCGAGCATCTCGAACTGCACCCGGTCGAACTGCCCGAACTCGTGGGCGAGCGTCAATCCGTAGGCCAACGAGAACAGGTTGTGCGACGCGATCCCCAGCCGCGCTGCCTCGATGTTCTCCCCCCGCAGGCCGTAGGCGAGCATGCGGTGATAGTTGGCGTCGGTGTCGAGCTTGTCGGCGTACGTGGCCAAGGGCCAGCCGCGGACCGAGGCCTCGACCCGTTCCATCTCCATGTTGGCGCCCTTCACAAGCCGAATCGTGATCGGCCCCCCGCCGCGCCGCACGCGCTGCCGGGCCCACTCGGTGAGTCGCCGCTGCGTGGCGAACGAATCGGGAACGTACGCCTGCAGCGCGATCCCGGCCTGGGCCTGTTCGAGCCCCGGACGATCGAGCGTCGTCATGAACGCCTCGGCCGTGATCTCCTTGTCGCGGTACTCTTCCATGTCGAGATAGACGAACTTCGGCGTTCGCGTCCCGTCGGCCCGCGTGAAGCGGTGCTTCGCCGCGGCGCGGAACAGCAGTTCCAACCGATCGCACAGCACCTCGACCGTGTGCCGCCGGGCCAAGGGCGAGATCTGCGAGTAGATCGTCGAGATCTTCACCGAGATCACCTCGATCTCCGGCCGGGCGAGCGCCTGCAGATACGCCTGCAGCCGCCGCTGGGCGTCGCGCTCTCCCAAGAGCGCCTCGCCCAGGAAGTTGACGTTCATCCGCACCCCCTCGCGCCGCCGCTCGCGCAGGTGCTCGGCCAGCAACTCCTCCTCGGCCGGCAACACCACGTTGGCCGTCTCGTGCTGCATCTTCTCCTTCACCAGCGGCATCGCGACGCCGGGCAAGTACCCGCCGAACGACTGAAACCCGCGCAGCAGCGTGCGCTCGACGGCGCTGAAGAACCGGGGAACCCCCTGCACGTCGAGGATGTGAATGAGCTGGTCGGCCGCCCGCCCGGGGATTCTCGCCCGGAACGCCTGGTCGGTCATCTGCACCAGCGTCGCCCGATCGGCTGGGGCGGCAATCATCCGATCGAGCTCGGCCTGTTGGCGACGTTCAGCCGAGGTCTGCAGCTCTCGGGCGCGCTCCTGCAGCCGCGCCGCCAGAGAGACGGCTTGCTGCACGTCGCGCGGCCAGGACGAATCGGGGTCGGGCCGAAAGCCCGCGAGCAACTCGCCGACCCGCGCGCGAAGGGCCGACGAAGCGGAGGGGGAGGGACGGGAGGGCGAAGCGGAGGCGGGAGAGGTCATGCCGGAATTGTAACGACTTGCCGCGGGGGACAAAGCGCGCAAGGGGCGTGAGGGCCAAGCGGCTGTCGGCGCACGGCGACATGAGCCGACCGGCGGCTCGCCGCGGGCGAACTGCCGCCCAGGCTTCATGCTTTGACGCAGCCCAAACTGCTCGAGCTGACAAAGCATGTGATCGAACGTCATCGGCGGCTAGCGCCCGCCGCTCATCACCTTTGGAACACAGCTTGGCCGGCTGCTGAAAAAAAGGGGGCTGGCTCGCGGACCAAGATCAAGAACCTCCTGAACGTTGCGCTCGATGCGCGTGGCTTGTCCCCTTGTTCAACTCTCGTCTCTTGCAGCAACCTGCCGGGGGAGCGGAGAACGTGTCGTCATTTTGCCGGCGAGCAAAATGACGACACTCTCTCGTGCAAAACCCCGGGCTGCGGGGCGGGGGAGGCTGTGCCGAACTTGTTGGGAGCCAACGTCTTGCGCGCCGGGACGCCGATCGCGGGGCGACTGGTTTTGCTAGCAAAACTCGCAGCGGGCGAGCAAAACTCGCGACCAGCCGCGGACGCGCCCGCGCGCGATTGCGTCGCAAGCGCGGGCGAAGCACGCGGCTGGCAGCATCTGTTCTACGCGATGCGATGGCCCATTTTCCACTTGAATCCCGTGGGAAATTGAGCGGACGATCCCGGCTTTGTCGCGCCCCTACCATGGGTAGCACCGGTTGTTCGCAAGGGAGTGCGCAAGCAAGAAGCATCTCTCCCGCCGCCGCCGCCAACTGGAGCGCCGCGCCCAAATCAATGCCTCCCGCGCGCAGGCAGCCCCGGCCTCTGGCCGGGGGTTGCGCACCAAAGGCGCAACGCTCGTGCCAACGGACATCGACCCCCCGGCAGAGCCGGGGGCTGATGTTGCCATTGGCAACGTTGCGTGCGGCGCGGCTGACTTGCGTGCCGCTGACCTCCACCCCGCAGCGTTCCGCGGTGATTGCGGCGAGAGCGTCGCTCAAATCTCCTGCTCGATCAGCACCGGCGCCCGGTCGTGCTTCGTCATCGTCTGGTAATAGTGGCTGGCCTGCTGGGTGAGCATGTAGACGCGAGGCCGTTGCCGCTCGTCGCGGACGACGATTCCCTCGATCCCCTGCTCGATATGAAACCAGACCCCCTTCTCCAGCCCGAAGTTGGCCGGAATGACGACTTTCTCGGGCTCCAGCCAGCGCCACTTGCCGGCCTCCAAGCTTTCGCGCTGACACCAGCCGGTGCGGTAGAGACGCGAGTCCTTGTCGCCGCGGTTGCCCCATTCGTAGACGACGATCCGCCCCTCGTGCAGCACCGGCAGTTGCGGACGGGGGTCGGTGTAGAGGAAGTGAATCTCTTCGGCGGTCGACCCCTCGAGCGCCGGCGGCGCGGCGTCGAAGAGATCGGTCTGGACGGCTCGCGGCTGCCGGACGCGCAACCGGTCGGCGAGTTCGTACTCCTCGATCAACTGCTGATTGAGCCGCGCCTTGAGCACCGAAATCCCTTTGCACATGGGTCGCCCCTCAGAAGCAGCTCTTGCCGTAGATGTCGCAAATATCATAGGACGACGCGAGGTCTCCGTACACGTCGGCCAGGGGGAGCGTCGCGGCCGAGCGGACGGCGAAGCGACCGACGGCGGCGTTGATTGCGTGCTGCACCTGCTCGGCCCGCTCGGCTTTGGGTCGCGCGTCCTCGAACAGGCTCCGCTGGCGCCGCGCCCAGGGGCGAAGGCCGCCGGCGACGACGTGCATGTAGCGAACCGTCGCCGTCGCGGGGCGCCACGTGCGGGGCAGCAGCCAGAGAGCGGCGTCTCGCAACGCGGACAACTCGGCCGTGCCTCCCGGCATCGTGCAGCGCACCGCGCAGGACCGTGTTTCGCGAAAAGAGAGCTCGAGCGCGAGCGTGTCGCAGCAGATGCGGTCGTGGTTGAGCGCTTCAACCAACCGCTCGACGTTGCGAACGACGAACGCGGCGACCCGCTCGCGATCCCGGCTGGGCCGGCCGATCGAGCCGCCTCGCGCGACGAACTTGCGGGGTTTGCAAATCGGCAGCACGTCCAGGACCGGGGTTCCGTTGAGTTCCCACCACAGGTCCTCGCCCGTTTTCGTGAGCAGCCAGCGGATGAACGCCCGATCGGCCGCCGCGAACTGGTCGCAGGTCGCGATGCCGTGGGCTGCCAGCTTCTCCGCCGAGCGAGTGGCGACGCCGGCGATCTCGGTCACCGGAAGACCTTCCAGCAGCCGTCGTCGATCCGCCTCGCTGGCGACGACGCCGGCGCCGCACGGCTTGACCGAATCGCTGATGAGCTTGGCGAGCGTCTTGGTGGGAGCGACGCCGATGCTGGCCGGCACGCCGACGCGCCGCGCGATCGCCCGCTGCAGCGCCAACGCCGCGCCCCGGTCGGCCCCCGGCGCGTGGAAAAACATCTCGTCGATCGAGTAGAACTCGACGCGCGGGCTGGTCTGCCGAACGAGCGCCAGCAAGCGGCGACTGAGGACCTCGTACCACGCGAAATCGCGTTTGACGTAGACGCCGTCGGGGCAGATCGGCAGCGCCTCCCAGATCGGCATGCCGGTCGTGACGCCCGCCGCCTTGGCCTCGTAGCTCTTGGCGATGATGCAGGCGCCATGGTTGCCGAGCACGCCGACCGGGACGCCCCGCAGATGCGGGAAGCGCACGCGCTCGGCCGAAACGTAGTAGCAATCGCAGTCGACGTGCCCGATCATGACCGCCGGTTATAGTGTACATGGGAACACTATGTCAATGGTCGCCTCAAGTCGCGGCCGGGTCTGGAGTTGGGATCGTCGGGGGCCGCACGTTGAGCCGCGAGGAGACTCGCTCGGCCGTACATCTTGGCGACGGCTAGCTTGAGCGCTCGTTCGCTTCGCTCGCCCCGCTCCAGCACGGTGGGGTCGAGTTCGACGCTGCGGGTCTGCGGGACTTGGAGTTCGAGCTTGCCCAGTCGGCTGTCGACCGTCTTAAGCTTGAACCCGTTGGCTTGGCCGCGACGCGTCGGCGGTGCGCTGGCAGGGGCCGGCTCCCAGGGCTTCGCTGCGCTGCCGCTTCATGGCCTCGTTAAGAGCGTCTCGATGGCCTGGGCCATGTCGTCGAAGCCGTGGTCGGCGAGCAGTTGGACAATCGCGTCGAGTTCGGTAGATTGCGTCAGGCGAGTCATGCGGCTTCCGTTCACTGCTTCGAGAACAACGAATAGGAAACCGGACTGGCCCGCCCCTTTCAAGCCATCCGCGATGCGCGGCTTTCTACAGAATAAATGATGCACTAACCACCAATGCCCCCGCAAGTCAAGCACAACAAGACCGTATACATTCTCGGCGCAGGTTTTTCAAGTCCAGCCGGTGGGCCTAGCCAGGACAAAATCTTGCATGGCATTGCCAAACTCGCACAAGACCCCGACCCCGAATTGGCAAAGCAAGCCACACAACTGCTCGCCTTCCTGAAAGAAGTGTTGAAGGTCTCTACAGAAAAACTAACCAACGCCTCCCTTGAAGACATCTATACGCCGATCGACCGTTGCCTCGCCGACCGGGTGTCATTGCGCGGCAAGTCTCAGAATGAGGTGGAGAGGAAACGAGCTGACTTAGATCATCTCATCTCGGTGGTCATCCAGCGCTCGTTTCAGCGTCAATATCTTGAGACCGAATACGTTCAGAGGTTTGCTACTCGCCTTGTGAACATGGCTGCAAAACGGGGCGAATTAGCACAGACACCTGGGTGCGAAAGCGAGGCGAAACGTTACGACCCTTTCTCGATCATCTCCTTGAATTGGGACATACTGTTAGATAACGCGCTGGATACTGCCCTGAAGGCAAAGGACGCAGTACATGGCACCGGGCACTATGACGCTTTCGGGGTAGTCGATTACTGTTGCTACGTGAGCTCGTTCGAAGAAGGCGACAATCGCATTCGTTCTGGTTTGTGGTCGCTCGGCGCCAAGGGCTACAACGTGAAGCTCTTGAAACTCCATGGGTCGATGAACTGGCTACAATGTCCTAATTGCCAGCGGCTTTTTACGTCATTCAATGAAAAGTTGGTCGTTTCAAGAAAGATCGGCACTCATTGCAGGCATTGCAATGATCATCAGATTCGCGCGAAACTTCGCGGAACACTCGTAATGCCGACGTTCTTGAAGGACTTCTCTAATTTTCAACTCAAACTCGTATGGCAGAATGCTGCCGTGGAGCTTATGGAGGCAACGAATTTGGTCTTCATCGGCTACTCGTTGCCCCATGCAGACTTCGAGTTTCGACAACTCCTAACTCGGATGGTCCGTCGCTCTGCTCCTATCCATGTCGTGCTCTACGAAGATGCAAAAGATAGGGCGCGATACCGTGAGGAGGTAGCACGCTATAAGCAGTTCTTCACTGGCCATCGTCTGACATTCGATCCGGAAGGTGTAATCGAGTACGTTCGGAAGATTTCCGCCGTAGAGTGTCCTGGTTCAGCGTGAACTGGATTTCTTAGTTATTGGCGTTAGCGGATTAAAAGGTTGAATTGGGGTATGGGCTCCGACGAGCAGCGGAGCGGCGATTACCGCGGGGGAATTGTCTTGGCGTTCCCGCAGGCCGTGGGGCTCATTGCCGACCTCCTGGATCCCCGCTATCCTTTCGCTGCGTTCCGGTTTGAAAGCGTCCGGCAACGTGGCCTCTCGGCATCGCGTCGCCCCGCACTGGCGGGCCTCGGCGAGCTACCGCTCGCGCCGGGCGTAGATCTCATTTTGCCGTGCGGCGAGCCGCCGGCGTCGGGGGGCTCAGCGGCAAGGTGAAGCTTGTCGCCAGCATATCTCTCGGCTTTCGCCCTCAGGGAGTCGCAAGACTCGCCCTTACAATCTCGGATGACTCTCCGAGACCGAAGTCACCCACAGTTTCTGCTAAAGAGGCTCGTGTTCGGCATGGCGATGCGTCATCCTTCCAACTCGTTCGACACGGCGAGCCATTCTTCTTCGAGGCTCGCTAGTTCCGTGGCGAGTTGCTGGAGTCGCTCGTGGGCGCGGCGGGATTGGGCGGGGTCGGTGAGCGTGGCGAGCGTGTCGGCGACAACGCGTTTCTCGTCGTCGAGCTTGGCGATCTTGCGCTCGATCGCTTTGAGCCGCTTCTCCAGTTCGCGCTGATCGCGGCCGGAGAGTTTGGGACGCGCGGCGGTCGTCGCGCCGCCGGGGGCGACGGCGCAGTACGTGGCGTGCTCGGCCCGGAGACCGGCTTCCAACTCCTTGTGAATCCGGTAGACGTAGTCGTCGTACGTGCCGGGATAGCTGACGACGCGCCCCGCGACGACCTCGACGACCTCCGTCGCCACGCGGTGCATGAAGTGCCGATCGTGGCTGGTGAAAATCACCGTGCCGGGGTAGCGGCACAAGGCGTCGGCGAGGGCCTCGACCGTCTCGACGTCGAGGTGGTTGCCCGGTTCGTCGAGCACGAGCACGTTGTGCCGCTCGAGCAGCAGCCCCGCAAGGACGAGCCGGGCCCGCTCGCCGCCGCTGAGAACCTTGATCTTCTTTTCGACCAAGGCGCCGCTGAACAGGAAGCTGCCCGCGACGCTTTTGATCTGCTGGATCGTCGTTCCCGGGGCGGCCTGGTAGTGGAGGTAGTCCTCGACGGTCTGCATCTCGGGCAGCGTCGTGTAGACGTGCTGGGCGTAGACGCCGATCTGGCAGCCGTAGCCCCACTTGAGCGTCCCGCACCGCGGCTCCAGCGAGCCGACGACCGTGCGGAGGAAGGTCGTTTTGCCTTGGCCGTTGTCGCCGACGACGCCGATTCGGGAGCCGTGTTCCAGTTCCAGTTGCACGTCCTCGGCGACGATGCGCTCGGGGTAGCCGATCGACAGGTTCTCGCACCGCAGCGCGGTCCCCTGCCGCGGGGGGACGGCGGGGAAGCTGAAGTTGACCCGGGCTTCCTCGCCGGCGACCTCGACCAGTTCCAGCCGTTCAAGCTGCTTCGCCTTGCTGCGGGCCTGGCTGGCGGTGTTCGCGTTGGCGCGATTCTTGGCGATGAACGTTTCGAGCTGCTTGCGCTTGGCCAGAGTCGCGGCGTTGGCCCGCAGGTCGTGCTCGCGCCGTTCGTCGAGGTTCGCCAGATACGCATCGACGTCGCCGGGGAACATGGTGAGCTGTCCGCGCGACAGTTCGAGCGTGTGGGGGCAGGTGCGTTTGAGGAATTCTCGATCGTGGGAGACGACCAGACACCCGCCCTGAAAGCCGTGGAGGAACTCCTCGAGCAGCATCTGCGTGCGGAGGTCGAGGAAGTTCGTCGGTTCGTCGAGGATGAGCAGGTTCGGGTCGTGCAGCAGCAGGGCCGCCAGCTTGACGCGCGTTTGCCAGCCGCCCGACAGCGACCGGACCGGCTGGCGGAGCATCGGCTCGGGCAACTGGAACTGCCACGCGATCTCGCCGCACCGCCAGTCGGGCTGCCCGCTGTCGCGCAGCAGAAAGTCGAGCACCGTCTCCTGGTCGTGGAACGGGTCGTGCTGCCGCAGGTACCCCAGCCGCAGCTTGCGGCTGCGGACCACCTCGCCGGCGTCGAGTTCCTCGTCTCCCAACAGCACCCGGCACAGCGTGCTTTTGCCGGCGCCGTTGCGGCCGATCAGCCCCGCCTTTTGATCGTCGGCCAAGGCGCAGGTGGCGCCGTCGAGCAACGCCTGCTCGCCGTAGCGTTTATGGGCGTTTTGAAGTTGAAGAACGACAGGCATAGCGACGTAGGCCAGTTTCTCCGAAACTGGCAGAACCTTGCGGCAAGGGGACGTGAATGGAAAGACCGACTCGATGCGGATCGCCAGTTTCGGAGAAACTGGCCTACGTGCGCTGGCGCCATCCCGCGACAACCGCCAAAACGATGCAGCATACCAAACAGGCGCCGCTCAGCCAGTCGCCGGTGCGCACGTAAACGGTCGGCGCCCGTGCGCCGCTGGCGAAGATCGGCACGTCGGCCACGAGCACGTCGGCCCGGTCGCGCTCGGTGACCGCGACGATTCGCCCCGCGTCGTCGATATGGGCCGATAGGCCCCGGTTGGCGGCGATCACCAAGGGGGTGCGGGTCTCGACCGCTCGCAGCACCCCCGCGGCGAGATGCATGTCGAGCTCCGCGGAGCCCCAGTACCAGGCGTCGTTCGTCAGGTTCACGAGCACGTCGGGCGAATCGCCGCGTTCGGCCAACTCGTGAAGTTGGCGGCGCACGAGGTGGGGCAGCGCCGTCTCGTAGCAGATGTTGGGCGCGTAACGGACGATGCGCTCGGGATCGGCCAGCGCGGGCAGCGCGATCGCCGTCGGACCTGCCCCCGGGGTCGCCCCGCCGGTAATGGGTGTGATCCACGCCAGCCCCGGGATCCAATCCACCAGCGGCACGTACTCGCCGAAGGGAAGCAAGTGCATCTTGTCGTACGTGCCGACGATCGCGCCGGCGCGAGTCACGCCGACGGAACTGTTGTGCATCGCGTAGCCGTAGGCGGGGGAATCGTCTTGCGGGTCGTCGTCGACGGCGGCGCCGGGGGACGCCGCGCCGCTGAGTTGCACGCGGTCGATCCCCACGAGCAGGTTGGCGTCGACGGTGCGGGCCAACTTGCTGAGATCGGCGATCGTCTGTTGCCGTTCGGCGCGGTCGACGATCTCGCGCGGAGGCGGGTTGTCGGCGTCGATCGCCGTCAGCCACTGCCGAAACATGGTCTCGGGCCAGACGATCAGGTCGAGCGGCTTGTCGGCGGCGCGGGCCTTGTGCGCCGCGGCGAGCGACAGGGCGGTCTGTTGCCGCATGACCTCGGCGTCGCGGCCTTCTTCGCCTTTCCAGTCGGCCAGCAGATCGCTCTGCACGAGCGCAATGCGGACGGTCGTCGTTTTACGTGCGACGCCGGAGATCACGGCGTCGTAGGCGGCTCCGATTGCGAACAGGCCTCCCACGACCACGGCGCCGGCGAGCCATTCCATTGTCAGTTCGGCGCGCCGCCGGGATTGCGCACGAGCGATCGAACGGGCGCGACTCGCTGCCGCGATCAGCGACGCTGCGGCGACCATCAAGAAGGTCACCGCGTATTCGCCCCCGATTCCGGCCAACGGCAACACGGCCGGGCGGCGGTATTGCGTCTGGGCGAGCGAGCCCATGAGAAACCCGGTGAGCAGATGGGCCCGGGCGAGCTCGAGCCCCGTCCAGACCACGGGCGCCGCGAGCCACAGCGGGGCCCGCACGCGGTGCACCGCGACGCGCGTCAGCGCGACGAACGTCGGCAGGTAGAGCCCCAGGTAGCTCGCCACGAACGCGAGCGCTCCCCAGTTGGCCGGATGGGGGAGCCGCAGCCAGGCGATCGTCAGCCCCCAGTACGCGACCCCGGCCAGCCAGAGGTCGAGGTACGGCCGGCGCCCCGGCAGCCGCGGAAGTGTGCAGAGCATGATCCACGCCGCGGGGCCGACCCACGCCAGCAGGCTCCATCCCACGGGCGGATGGGCGAGATACGTGACGACGGCCCCCGCGAGCCCCCACGCCAACGTGCGACGATCGACGGAAGCGGCGCCGGCCGCGGCGACAGGGGGGGTGGTCATGCCGCCCAAGCTACGCAGGGGACCGGGGTTTGGCCAGAGCGATCTGGCCGCGATTCAAACGGCGGTCAGCGTGAAGACTGTCAGCTCGGGTCGGACGTTGAACCGGATCCGGCGGAGATACCCCAATCCGCGATTGATGTACATGCGTCGGCCCGGGCCCAGGTCGTATTGGCCGGCGTAATACCGTTTGTTTCGCACGGGGACGATCGGCGGCCGGAAGAACGGAGCCTTGCACTGTCCCCCATGGGTGTGGCCTGCGAGGATCCATCCGTGGAAGTCGCGCCAAGCCACGTGGTTGGCGCCATCGGGATTGTGGCACAGCGCAATCGCCGGGGAATCGCCGTCCAGGTCGTTCAGCATTCGCTCGGGAGAGAATCTTCCCGACCACAGGTCGTCGACTCCTGCGATTTGAAGTCCCTCGATGTCGGCGACTTCGTTGCTCAGGACGCGGATCTGGCGTCGCTGGAATTCGTTGCACAACTTGTCAGCGATGCGGTGCTGGCGAAAACCGCGGCCATAGTCGTGATTGCCCATCACGGCAAAGTTGCCTAGCGGCGCTCGCGGCAAAGCGTCGATCGCCTCCAGAGCTTTCGGGATGCTCTCTTCTCCCAGACAGGTCATGAAATCGCCGGTCAACGCAATCAAATCGGGTTCCAATTCGGCGACCTGCTCCAGGACGTCGAGCAACCACCGTTGATCGACGACCGGTCCGGCATGGATGTCGCTGATCTGAACGATTCGCTTGCCAATCAGCCCTGGCGACAAGCCGGCGAGCGGCAGCGGGCGACGCACGGTCTCGACCCAGTGCGGCTCGATTCGCCACGCATAGCCAAACGAGCCGATTGCCACGGCGGTCGTCGCCTTGAGAGTACGACGTAAGAACCGCCGCCGATTCATTCGCGGGGGGGCTTGCTCTTCACAAGGTTCGGCGTCTTGGCGGGGCGAATCGTTCACTTTGACTTGCCGGCAATAGTCATCAAATCCGCTAATGGGACTGCTTCCTGACGGAATCAATTCAGCCAAGCAATGTAGCCGGGCGGCCGCAAGGCGACCAATTCGGTTTCGTACGCGTCAATCGGGGTTGCTCGGAAGGTCGCTCATTTCGTCCGCCTATGCCGAATGTGTCGATTTTCCGTGAAGGGATGCGCCGACAGTCATTCATGCGGCGAGGCAGGTTCCAGCCAACACGACGGAAAGGCGCCGTACCCGACCTATGTTTACTAAGGGCTCCTGACTCGCGGAAAGCGGTCGCTTGGCCCTGAGTTTTGCAACACCCGGCCTGCCGAGAGCGTTCCGCCATGTCTCACCCGCAACGCAAGAAAACGTTCGTCGATCCCCAGGTGCAAGGCGCGCTGGTGCATCGGTTGGTGTTTCATTGGCTGGCGTTCATCGGGATCGCCGCGGCGGTGGCGTTCTGTCTGCAAGTGCTCACGAATCCGTTCGAGCCGATCCGCAATCACGCGGCCGCGCTGTGGCGCACGCAGGGACCGTTCCTGCTGGTGCTGGTGTTCATGCTGCCGGTGTTCGTCGCCGACACGATCAAGCTGAGCCACCGCTTCGCCGGGCCGATTTACCGGTTGCGGCAGACGATCCGCGAACTGGCCCACGGGGCCGAGTACCAGCCGCTGCGATTTCGCGACTACGACTTCTGGCAAGGCCTGGCGGGCGACTTCAATACGATGGTCGAACGCCTGCGCGGGTCGAACGATTCGCAGCCCGAGAAATTGGAACCGCAGGACGCGGTTGAGGCGAACTGAGCGGCGTGGAATATGCGGCGCTGCGGCTGCGGCGTTGCCGGCGAGCTGGGAGCTCGCGGCTCTTTGCGCCGACAAGCTTGTTGCTCGGTTGAGCTTGCGATTGATTCTTGGCGCTGGCTTTACACGTTCAGCCGCGGGCTCCCAAGCCTGCCGGCAAAGCGGTGAAGCGGTCGGCACGCCGCGAGCGCCAGCAAGCACGCGACCAGCGTCGCTGACGCGGGTTCCGGCGTCGCGGCAACCCCCGATCCCGGTTGATAGTTGCGCTGCCACGTCAGAAAGTCGGCCCCGTCGTAGCCGCCCGATTGCCCGAAGCCCGACGCCCACACGGCTAGGTCCGCCGAATTGACGACGCCGTTGTTGTTGAAGTCGCCGGGGAGTCCGAGGGCGGTCAGCGTGAGGGCGGTGTCGCCGTAGTCGAGGTTCCACTGGACCCCCGCGGGGAGCAGCACGTCGGCGAAGGCGCCGCCGCTCGACTCGTAGGTCGCCAGCGTGAAGACGGTCCCCGCCGCGGGGATGAAGTCCGCGATCAGGTTGACGCTGAGCGTGCCGTTCCAAGCCGCGTCTCCCTCGACGACCAATTGCCCGTAGCTCGCGCCGGGGTTCGCTCCCAGCAGGTTGAACTCGAGCGCGGCATTGGCGCCGTTGGAAAAACGTCCGTGGATTTCGAGCGTGCCGAAGGAATTGGCATTTCCGACCACGACGGTCCCGGCGACGTTCTCGACCTGTCCCGGGATCGGCCCGCTGCCGGTGCGGATGACTCCCTGGCCGCGGAGCACGGCGTTCTGCCGGAGCTCGACGTACTGGGCGTCGAGCGTGCCGCCGTCGAGATCGACGGCGCCGTGCGCCTCGATCGAGACGCCGGAGAAAGTGGTCAGCGAGGCCCCGCCGGGGATAGCGACAGTCATGGTCTGCGTCGCTGCGGGGCCGGAGACGTTCGCCTCCCACGCCACGGCATCCCCGGATACGACCGCCCGCTGGTGGCCGCCGGAAACGTGCCGGACATTGGCGATCCCGAGCAGGTTCGGCACGACGGCGCCGCTCCAACTGGCGGCGCTCGACCAGGAGGCTTCGGCGGCGGCGGTGTTCCAGTCGCGGTTCGTCGTGACCGGATTGCTGATGTAGACGCCGGCGCTCGGGCCGCCGCCCCCCAGCGAGGGATTGGGATCAATCACGATGTCGCGTCCCGCGAACACGTTCGTGCCGACGATCCCGGGAACGATGTTGCCCGGGTTCGCGGGGTTGGTGACGTCGAGAACCAGGATTGGCACGTTCGACAGCGTGACGCTTCCCCCCGTGGCCAGCACCGTGAACTGATCGATGAAGTACCCCGGCACCCCTTCCGAGGCCCCGCCCGAGCCGACGATCTGGATCGTGAAATCGGGCGTGTCGAGCTGCACGTCGATTCCCAGTTGCAGCGCGGTCAGTTCGGAGAGGACCGTGACGCTGGCGCCCGTGTCGAAAAAGAACTGCTGATTGTTCAGGTTCACGCCGTTGTTCGACGCGTTCACGTTGAGAAAGTGACCGCCCTGGACGAGCGTCGGGTTCGACGGGTCTTCCCACGGGCGGTTTAGGTCGAAGTTGCCGATATTGGGAAACATGACAGGGGTCGAAGGGCCTGCTCCCAGCAGGCTCATCGGGGCCTTGCGGGAGAGTCCCTGTTGATCGCCGGTCCCCAGCGGCAGAAAGTCGATCGCGGGCGTCCGCACCGTCTTGCCGTCGAGCTCGAACACCTGCGGCAAGCTATTGCGAATGCGGGTCGCGTACTGGCTGGCGAACGACAGACCCAGGATGTTCGGCAAGGCCGACTCGGCTGGCAGCGTGACAATCGAGGTGTTCGTCTGCCCCAGGAACGCCGACGTGTTCATGCTGAGCGAGGCGCCGGCGCCAGTGCGAGCTTGCAGCCCTGCGGCATACAGCCCCAGCGGATCGCCGACCGACGCCTGCAAGAACCCCGTGGCGCCGCCGATCGTGATCGTCTCGGTGCCGCGGAAACCGTCGGTGTTGCCGGGATATGGCCCGTCGATGTTGAAGGCCGCGTCGGCCGCGGCGGTGATCAGCGAGGTCGCCGCCCCCGTGTCGAGCAGCGCGACTTCGAAGTAGTGGCTGCCGGTGTGGCTCACCGGCGACCCGCCCAAGGAAGTCGAAGGATAGGGGAAAAAGTCGATATCGTTGACGAACTCGTTGGTCAGCGTAATCCCCACCAGCGGCAGGAATCCGTCGATGGGGACCCCGGCGGCGCGCGCCGGGATCGCGCACGTCAAAATCGTCGTCGCGACGAGGAGCGCCAGGCACTTGGCCGCGCGGGCTCGCAGGGGTCGAGTTCGAGCGTTCGTCACCGCCAACCTCCGCGCTTGTCGCTGGCCGCGCAAGCGTGTCGGCGAATCGTTCCGCGCGCAGTCGCGGCGTTCGCCTGTGGGAACAGCTAACCAGAAAGGGGGAACCGCGGTCGCGCCTCGGGGTGCGAGGTCGCGCCGCCTCCGTCCCCGGAAGCGTCCCGGATGAGATTGCCCCTCTCTGCCAGGTGCGCCGCGGCCGGATCGTCCAGCCGCTTTCAGAGTACGTGGGGGGAATAGGGGCGTCAAGCAAAGGGGGGAGCGGCGAACATCCGCAAACGGACGGCAACGCGGTCCCGCTAGGGCCGGCTCTTTCCCCGCTTGCTTCCTGGCGATTTCCTGATTTACCGCTTTCCCGTCCGCCCGTCGACCGTGGGCCGGCCGATGCTGTGGTAGCAGTACCCGCGGCGTTTCATCCGCTCCGGCTCGTACAGGTTGCGGCCGTCGAACACGATCGGCTGCTTCATGACTTGGTATAACTCGGCGAAGTCGGGGGAATGGTAGTCCTTCCACTCGGTCATGATCGCCAGGGCGTCGGCCCCGGCGGCGGCATCCATGCGGCGTTGGCAGTAGGCGAGTCGCTCGCCGTACTTGGCCCGCACGTTGGGAACCGCCTCGGGGTCGTGGACCCGCACGACGGCGCCCTTCTCGAGCAGCCAGTCGATGAGCACCAGAGCCGGGGCCTCGCGGATGTCGTCCGTGCGGGGCTTGAACGCCAGTCCCCAGACGCCGACGGTCTTGCCCGCCAGGTCGCCGCCGAAGTGGGCGTCGATCTTGTCGGCGATCACCGATTTCTGCCGTTCGTTCACCGCGTCGACGGCCCGCAGGATCGCCGGATCGACTCCGTGCTGGAGGGCCATCGCCTCGAGCGCCCGGACGTCCTTGGGAAAGCAGCTGCCCCCGTAGCCCGCGCCGGGAAAGAGAAAGGCGAACCCGATGCGGCTGTCGTGGCCGATGCCGCGCCGCACGTCGTTGATGTCGCCCCCCATCCGTTCGCACAGGTTGGCCATCTCGTTGATGAAGCTGATTTTGGTCGAGAGCAGCGCGTTGGCGACGTACTTGGTCATCTCCGCGCTTTCGGGGCTCATCACGATGAACGGATGCTCGGTCCGCAGAAACGGCTGGTAGAGCTGGTTCAGGGCGTCGGCCACCTCGGGACGACGCACGCCGACGACCACCCGGTCGGGCTTCATGAAGTCGTCGATCGCGGCGCCCTCTTTGAGGAACTCGGGATTCGAAGCGACGTCGCATTCGCGGCCAGTGAACTCGCGCAACATGGCGAAGATCCGGGCGTTCGTGCCGACCGGCACGGTGCTCTTGGTGACGACGATCGCGTCGTCGCGCAGGTGGGGGGCGATCGATTCGACCACGCTCCACATCGCCGACAGGTTCGCGGCCCCGTCGGCGCCCTGGGGCGTGCCGACCGCCAGGTAAATGATCTCGGCCGGCTTCACGGCTGCGGCGAGATCGGTCGTGAAGAACAGCCGCTGCGAGTCGACGTTGTGGAGGACCAACTCGCTCAAGCCCGGTTCGTAGATGGGGATCACGCCGCGATTGAGGCCGTCGATCTTCGCCTGGTCGATGTCGACGCAGGTGACGTCGTTGCCGCTGTCGGCGAAGCAGGTTCCCGTGACGAGGCCCACGTAACCTGTGCCGATGACTGCGATCTTCATAACGAGAACGTCCTGAATGCGAACCGAAACCCGCGACGGGTCGGCGGCCGGGGGGGAGGCGGGGCGGGTCGGCCGGCGAAGGGAGGAAAAACTACAGCATAATCCCCGCTCCTCTCCCCGCAACTAAGCGACCGGGGAGAGCAATGATGCCGTTTGTGCCGACAAAACGGCGGCTGGGATCGCAGCGCAGCTGCCCAAGGCGCAAGGCCAAGGGCGTCAATTTCCAGCGGCGCGTCAATCGAGCGATTCTGCCCGGACCTTGTCGGCCTGGGCCTCTTGGGCGGATTGCAGTTTGGCCCGGAGTTCGGGACGCGAGCCGGCGAGGATTCGCACGGCCAACAGCCCTGCGTTGCGGGCGCCTGCAGCGCCGATCGCCAAGGTTCCCACCGGCACGCCGCCGGGCATTTGCACGATCGACAGCAGCGAGTCGAGCCCGCTCAGCGACTTGCTCTGCACCGGCACGCCGAGCACGGGGAGCACGGTGAGCGAGGCGACCATCCCCGGCAAATGGGCCGCCCCCCCTGCCCCGGCGATGATCACCTCCAACCCGCGCGCGGCAGCGGTCGTCGCGTACTCGACCATCCACTGCGGCGTTCGATGGGCCGAGACGATCTTGCACTCGTGCGCGACGCCGAATTCGGCGAGCGCCTCGGCCGCGGCGCGCATCGTCTCCCAGTCGCTGCGACTGCCCATGATGACGCCGACCAGTGGCATGGCGCGGAAGAGGCGGACGGGTGAAGGCGAAAAAGGTCAATCGGCCGGCGGGGGGGGCGCAAATCTAGTGTGACCGGCCGGCTGAAGCACGTCAACGCACGAGGCCTTAGCGGCCCCAGCCGATCGGTTGTCTTGGTTCCCCTGCAATAGTTCACGACTTGCGGACAGCGCCGGGGGCCGAAGCCTGCTCCTGGAAGGGATGTCCGCACCAGGGACGAAGATCGCGCCGAAATCGGTCGGTCGCCGACCACGGCGGCGGATCAGGGCGCCGGCGCTCAACCTGGGGCAGCGCGGTTGTTGTCTGATTGCCGGACTCCTTCGCGTCACGCTCTCCAAATCGCAAGAATTGCCTAGTCGCGATCGGCGAGTGTGAAGCGATCAACCTCGTCGTCTCTTTCGCGACACGTTCGACAAGGTTGTCCTGCAGCGTGATCTCAACCAACGCCGCCGGCGCCGATTCCGCCGTCTGAGCGACGCCAGGACAGCCGAAGTCGACCTGGGCTTCGCTGGGCGAGTGCGCCGGGGGCGAGCCGGTCTTGGTTGGTGCAGTCGCGTCCCGGTCTCCATGGCAACGCGGGCATACGGGGCCGTCGCATCGCTGGCGCTGCTCGACATCGACGCCCCTAGAGAGTCCCGCGGGTCCGACCGTTGCCGTCGCACCGGGACAAACTGGCATGTTGCGCATCGCCGAGCCCCTCCAATCGCCCGCCCGTCGGCAATCTCCGCCGAGATGCGTGCCGGCTGCCGGCCGGAAGCCGTTGCCCGCCGCAGGCGAGCGGCTCAAGCTCTCTCAAGCCGGATCTGCGCCGGCCTGCTCTGCTCCGCGTGCGCGTCGAGACGACGGAACTTGGTGCGATCACCCTCGCTCGCGCGAGACCGCTCTCTTGCAGACCGGCGGCCGGCGGTTGATACTGGTTTCCGTTGCGCATTCCGGCCCGTTCCTTCTCCTCCGCTGCGTGCGGCGGCGCCGCCGATGGTCCCTTCCGACGACGATCTCGCCTCGATCCGGGACGCCCTTGCGGCCTCGCCGACCAACGTGCCGTTGCACAAGTTTCTCGCCGACAGCCTGCTCAAGGCGGGCCGCTTCGAGGACGCGGTCGAGGCATATCGCGCGGCGCTGGCCGTGGCGCCCAACCATCAGGCGTTCAAGCTGGGGCTGGCCAACGCCTACTTTCAGGTCGAAAAACTGTCGGCCGCGCTGGTGATCGTCGAGTCGCTGCTCGAGGCCGAGGATCCGGCGGCGGCGGCGTACGTGCTGCATGCTCGATTGTTGTTGCGCGCGGGCGAGCCGCAGCGGGCCGCCTATCAGTACCGGCAGGCGCTCGAACTCGACCCGGAGGCCGTCGACCAGGAACTCGCCGAGACGCTCGGCGTCGCTCCGCCCGGGGCCGAGGCGGACGACGAGGTCGTCGACGGACGAATCCGCCAGCGCGCCGGAGATCTGCCGGGCGACGCCGGGTTCGACCTCGAGCGCCCGCGAATCGGCTTCGCCGAGGTCGGCGGCATGGACGCGGTCAAGGACGAGATTCGCATGAAGATCATCCTGCCGCTGACCCAACCCGAGCTGTTCAAGGCCTACGGAAAGTCGGTCGGCGGCGGGATTCTCATGTACGGTCCCCCGGGCTGCGGGAAGACGTACCTGGCTCGGGCGACGGCCGGCGAAGTTCAGGCTGGGTTTCTCGCCGTCGGCATCAGCGACGTTCTCGACATGTGGATCGGCCAAAGCGAGAAGAATCTCCATGAGCTGTTCGAGCAGGCACGACGCAATCGGCCGTGCGTCGTGTTCTTCGACGAGGTCGATGCCCTCGGCGCCAGTCGCAGCGACATGCGGCAAACGGCCGGACGCCATCTCATCAATCAGTTTCTCGCCGAACTCGACGGGGTGCAGGCGTCGAACGAAGGCGTGCTGATCCTCGCCGCCACCAACGCGCCGTGGCACCTCGATACGGCGTTTCGTCGGCCGGGGCGGTTCGATCGGATCGTGTTCGTGCCTCCCCCCGACGCGGCCGCCCGGACGGCGATCTTGAAACTGATGCTGGCCGGCAAGCCGTCCGACGGCGTCGACTTCGCCAAGGTCGGCGTTAAGACCGAGGGGTTCTCGGGCGCCGACTTGCGGGCGGTCGTCGACGGGGCCGTCGAGACGAAACTCCGCGACGCCATGCGCAGCGGCCGGCTGGAGCCGGTGCGAACGAAGGATCTCCTGGTCGCCGCCGGAACGGTCAAGCCCTCGACCCGAGAGTGGTTCGCCACGGCTCGCAATTACGCGCTCTACTCGAATCAGGGCGGGGCCTACGACGACATCTTGAAGTATCTGAAGCTCGCGTGAGGGCGCGTGCTCGGCAGGCCGGCGGCATCCGCCGAGACGCCGACCCGGACGACCGTGGCAGGAATTGGCATGCGACCTCGGAGAGCCCGCTCATGACCCCTCACTTTCAACGCGGCACTCTGCTCGCGCAACAATCGCGTTGGCTCGACGCGGCCCGTGAGTTGAAAAAGCATCTCGCCGAGCAGCCGGCCGACCCCGCTGCGCTCGGACTGTTCGCGCTCTGTCTCGTGCAAATTGACAAATTCGACGAGGCGGAAGCTGCCGTGCGCCGGGCCGTTGCACGGGCCCCCGACGAGCCCGACAGTCATTACTATCACGCGATCGTCTTGCGGCGTCGGGGGCGTTTCCGGGAGGCCGAAGCGGCGGCGCGGACCGCCGTCCGGCTCGATCCCGAGAGCCCGCAGTATTTTTCCCAATTGTCCGCGACGCTCTTTGTTCAGGAGAAGTGGGAGGAGGCATTGGCGGCGGCCGACGCCGGCCTTGCTCTCGACGCCGAGCACGTTCAGTGCCTCAACTTCCGCACGATGGCGCTCACGCATCTCGGCAGTGCGGCGCAGGCCGTCGCGACGGTCGACGCGACCCTCGCCGCGAATCCGGAAGACGCCTTCTCGCATGCCAACAAGGGCTGGGCGCTGCTTCATCAGAACCGGCCGGCGCCCGCGGCGGATCATTTTCGCGAGTCGATGCGCCTCGACCCGACGTGCGAGTACGCGCGCGCCGGCCTCGTCGAGGCGACCAAGGCGCGCAATCCCGTCTATCGCATCGTGCTGAAGTACTTCCTCTGGATGAGCCGACTCGACTCGCGCGCTCGGTGGGGCGTCATCCTCGGCGGGTACTTTGCGGCGCGGACGCTGACCCGGGCGGCGCGCCACAACCCGAGCCTCGCGCCGTGGGTCGTTCCGCTGCTGATCCTCTATGCGCTGTTCGTCCTGACGACGTGGTTCGCCGTGCCCATGAGCAATCTGCTGCTGCGGCTCAGTCGCGACGGTCGGCTGATGCTCGACGGCGACGAGCGGGCGAGCGCCCACTGGTTCGCCGGGTGCATGACGACCATGGCGGTCGGTTCGATCGGAGGGTACTTCGCCGACTCTGTGCCGCTGCTGGTCCTCGGCGCCGTGGGATTCGGCTTGGCGCTGCCCGCGACGATCTTCTACCGATGCGACCAGGGGTGGCCGCGGAACGTGATGCGGTGGATTGCCGTCGCACTGGCGGCCGTCGGCCTCGCCTGGGTCGGCGTTGCGGCGACTGAGTCGTCTGCCGGCGACGATTTCTCGATTGCTTTCAAACTGCTCGGGATCGGTTTCATGATCGGCGCGCTGGGGATTGTCCCCTGGACGGCCAATGCGCTTGTCAATGCCACTGCCGAGAAATAGGGCCCGGCCTCGCCAGGCCTTGAGCCCGGGGGGCGTGTGCCGAGCGCAGTGATTCTCAAGTGCTGCTCATGCACGTCGCTGTCGCCGTGCTTGGTCGAATTGTTGATCATGTCATGTCACGCACTACTGGGCTGCGGCGTTCGGCAAGTGCGCTGGAGCGCTGCCCGGCCGTTCGGCGAATTCGTCCCCCGCCGACCACGGCCCGACGGCGACGACGGGGGCCCGCGCCGTCGCTCCTCAAGATCGGCCCGACCTCGTCGATCGGCGCAATCGGACCGGGCGCACTCTCGGAACGCCCGATCTCGCTTTCCTCCGGCACGGAGCCCGGGCGGAAGCGGGATAGGCTTGACGGAAAGGATCCGACCCTCTTCCGCGAGGTCCGTCATGTCGAGTCGTGCCAAACCAGCGTCTCCCGTCGATCGAGCGGGGGCCTTGCGTCGCGTACGGGGACGGGTCGCCGCCGTCGGACTCGGGTACGGGGCGCCGACCGCGGCGCTGCTGGCCGCGGGGGCGCTGGCGGCGACGACGGAACTGATCCGCGAACTCCAGACCCGGCGGGCCGCTGCGCCCGACGTCATGGTGCGGTTCGGCGACGCTCTCCAGAGCCGATCGGACCTCGCGGCTGCGTTCGGGGGGCTCGCGTGCGCCGGGTGCGTCGTCGGGCTCGGGGGTCACCTGTTGTTGCGGCGCGCAGCCGGCCCTGAACGCCGTCTCGCTCATGGGCTGGTCGCGGCGCTCTTCCTGGCGCCGCTGCTGCTCGGAGGCTTGGGGACGATCGCCGCCGCGATGCTCGATCCGCGAGCCGGGTACGTCAGCGCGTGTCTCTCCTTCGCAGTCGCCGGCGGCGGGCTGACGCTGGAATGCTCCGTGATTCTCGCGACGCTGCTTCACGTCGCCGTCCGGACGGCCGAGCGGCGCGTCGTCCCCGTCGAGGATCGCGGCGCAGGCGAACGCGCGGAGCGCCGCGGCCGATACGAAGCGGAACTCGCCGAGCTCGGCCTCACGGAAGCCGGCAGCTTTCGCTACGTCCCGGGCGACAACCACGAGTTTCGCGCCTGGCGGTGCGAGTCGTTCCCAATGTACGTCTATGCGGCACGGTATCGCGCCGCGGGGCGCTGGATCGATTACCTTGCGGCGGCGAGTTGGACGAGCGACGGTCGACACTTCGAGACGACGAACGCTCCGGAGGAACTCGGCGGGGCCGCTGACGACGCTGCGCCGTTCTATCACCGCCTCGCCGCGGCCGGGCTCGTCGAGCTGATCTCCTGGCATCGCGCGAAGGTCGAGGCGTGGCTCGAGAGGACCGGCGCAGTCGGGCTCGACCTGCGTCCCGAGGACGTGCCCGCGGCCGAAGCGTACGGTCTCGACCACGTCGCCCGCGTCCTTCGCGCGACCGGCCGTCGCTGGTTGTTCGGGCCGGCCGATCCCCACGTCGGTTTTCCCCCGCCCCCGCTGCCCGGCCGGCCGTGGCGAGCGACCCCGCAGCCCGAGTTCGCGACCACGGCGTGAGTCGTCGCACGGCACGGGGCGTCTCAGCGCGCGGGCGGATCACGCGGCGTCCCCGAAAAATGCAGCGCGCCCGGTGCGTTTAGCTTGTTGAGTTGCGATTGTGAGAGTTCGTGGTCGGAGGCCCCGTTCCGTGCATCCTCCCAGGATCGTGGATCGGGAAGCGAGGCGCGACAGAACGTGCTGTGAGACAGGCCAAGTTCGGACGGAGGTCCGGCGTCGCGTGCTGACCGGCGCGATCAGCCGCCGGCAGGCCGCCGAGGAGTACGGCTTGAACCGGCGGAGGGTCGTGACGATCGCCGGGCACGTCGCGCCGCCCGGCTGCTGGCGGACGGCGCCGCGATTCGCGCAGCTCAGGCGCCCAGCTGGCGATAATCATCGATCGTCGCGCCGTCGAGGCAAGCCTCAATGATCGTTTTTCCCAGCGGTTGCAGGTCGGCGACGAGAAATTCGCGAACTTGCCGATGGAAGAAACTCTCCAGCGCAGCCGCGCCTTGGTCATAGGCCTCCTCGCCCACCTCAGGCTGCTGGGCGACGTCAAGGAACCACTTGCCGATCGTCTGGCCCTCGACGACGAGCGTCTCTTTGACTTCGCCCAGGAGCGAGCACCGCGCCGGCTTCAGGTCGCCCGGTCGGAACGGCGCCGACCCGCGGCGGGCCAAATACTCGCGGGCAATCCATTGCGGCATGAAGCCGACCCGCCAGCAGCCGATGTGCTGGTTGGGGATCAACACGAACAGCGTCGCCGGCGTGCCCAACACTTGATCGAGCAGGATGTTGGCTTGATCGACTTTTCGCCCGGTCGCGAAGGGCCAGAACGAACCGACCCCCTCCGACTCCATTCCGCCGCCGTCGACGATCGACGGATTGCCGTGGCCGCGCGGGGCGACCAATCGCCACAGCCAGGCCAGGGCCGGCGGAAGCACGTGGAACAAGCCGAGGATGCCGTAGCTCGGCCGCTCGCGCGTGCACGGCGGACAGCGGACCCCGAAACTGCGGATGTCGACGGTCACCGGCCGATTGACGATTCCCGGCACTTGCCGGCGCGGCACGACGACGCGCGGGTTCGGACAGGGCTGACCGGGCGCATCCTCGATGTGCTGCCAAATCAGGGCCGTGGCGCCGGGGGTCGCGTCGATGTTCAGAAACAACAGCGGCTCCGTCGGCTCGATCGTCATGCGTTCCAGATGCGGGTCGACGCCGTACCGATCGATGTGATTGACCCGGACGAACCAAGCCCTTTCCGCGTCGACGAGCGTCAGCTTGCGCTGCGGGCCCGGTTGGTCCTGCAATGACGGATGGCAGAGCGCCATGTCGTCGGTCACGGGGTGCAATTCGCAGCCGCGGGCGAGCGTCAATCGCCGCGCGTCGCCGGTCACGGTATTGGTCCCCAACAGGAGCGTGCCGTCGGATTCGCGGTGCATGTGCTCGAGCATTTCGCTCTTGCCGCCGCCGGAAGCCCCCTCGTGCATAATGACGGTGGCGTTCTCGTAGGGGGTGACGACTTCCACAGTCGAACAATGCGTCGTCGTCCACGGCTTCTCGTCGCGTTCGCCGAGGGTGAGCAGCATGCCGTAGACCCCCTTCTTGGCCGACGGTCCGGGGTAGAGGTTGTAGCTGAACAACTCGTGGAGCTGGGTTTCCTCGAAGCGGCGATTGTGGACGACCAACTGCCGGCCGCCGAAGTGCGTGTGCCGGAAGGGAGGCGCCACGTAGAGGACGGCGCCGTGATGATAATCGGCCCCCGCGGCCCGCACCTCCTCCAGCGGCATGATCCCCTGCAAGATGGCCAGGCCCAGGGCGAAGAACCCGGCGTTGGCCGGCGCGATCGCCACGGCGTTCAGGGGCCGATCCGGCATGCCGGTCTGGAAGAAAAAGGCCGCGATCGGTTGCGTCTTGAGCCACTCGATGGTTGCGCTGCGCAGCTCGCCGAAAGGTTGGCCGAATCGCTCCTCGTACGTCGGCTTGTCCGTGTGCGCGACGTCGCCGACGACCATGCAATCCGGGTCGCGACGGCGCATGTACGGTTCCACGTAATTGGCGGCAATCCCGTTTCTTACGCGGCAGACCAGGGCCTCGGTGACGAGGCCCTGGCCGGGAACGTCGTAGCCCACGGCGTAAAACCCGTCGCCGTTCGCTTCGCCCAGGCCCAGTTTGGCCTCGGGGACCGAGAGCCGGACCAAGTCGCCCACGGCGCCGGCGAGGTGGAGTCGTCCTGCCGATTCGGCCGCCTCCAGCACGGACATTGCGCTGTGCGACAGGGTCAGTTCCGGAAAATCAGCAAGTGGCATCGTCGTGACTCGCCTTTCGTTTCATGCGGCTTGGAATAAACGACAATCGGTTGCGGCGACCGGCGGCGCGTCGTCCAGTGCGCTGCCGGAGACGGCGCGCGTCGCAAACTCCGCCGGAACGATCGAAGGCCAGGCGATTCGACGGTCCCTCGCCGTTCGCCAGGTCGCGCGCCCTGCTGTCGGTTGATATATTCAAATATCTGAATAAAATGGAACATACGGTTCCGCGTCAGTGTACCGTCAGCGAATCGCCTGTAAAGGGACCGCCCCATGCCGTACCGCCTTCTCGCTGCCCGCGAACTCGCCGAATTTCTGCGGGCCCTGGCGCATCCCCGACGCATTCAGATCCTCGAAGAACTCCGGGGCGGCGAACTCCCCGTCGCCACGCTGGCCAAGGCCGCCGGGCTGGCGCATGCGACCGTGTCGCAGCACCTCATGGTCTTGCGAGCCCATCGCGTCGTCGCCGAACGACGCGAGGGAAGACAGGTCTATTACCGACTCCGTTCGGACGAACTCGCGGACTGGCTCGTGCAGGGCATCGATCACCTGCCTCATCTGGACCACGAAGCCAGCGAGGTGCGCAAGGCGATCAAGCGGGCAAAGTCCAAGTGGTCCGATTAAGCCGCGGGCGCCGGCGATCTCGCTGACCGGATTCGGCAGATCGCGGACGACGAGAGCCTCGCTCCCGACGACGGGCAGGAGATCTCCGTCGCAGTCAAGGCGCCGTCCTGAAACGGGCCTGTCTGGCAGCACGGCCTGACGCGCCTCGCTTCCCGACCCGTGATCCTGGGAGGATTCACGGAACGGGACCTCCGGCCCCGCTCACAATCGCAAATCAACAAGCCGAACGCACCGGGCCCGCTGTTCGTTGAGGGCGCCATGACCTTCCCGCCGGGCGCTGCATGTTTCGAATGCTGCTCACAACTCACGGACCGTGCCGAGCGCCAAACAGTCCGCTAGGCGGAAGTCTTCATCGCAGGTCCTCTCGGCGCGGTCGACCGGTCGTAGGCAGTTCGCGGTTCGGGAGCCAAGTGATATTGGGCCGCGACGCGGCTCGACGCGCGCACTTCACTTGACGTTCCTGGCGGGGAAAACGTTCCTAACGGAGAGAGAATGCCGGAACTGCTGAAGAAGTCAATCAAA